>NZ_BAAGVN010000034.1:0-63029 GCF_054780855.1 Pseudaeromonas pectinilytica | reverse complement strand
AAAATCCAGCGAAGAGGTAATGGATTTCAAGTGTGACGAGCTGATTTTGGGAAAAAAAGATGCCGATTCAAGGGCGCTTACGCTTGCTCCTACAAAAAAGCAGAGCCCAACGGCAAAACCCATACCTCGCAACAAAACCGCTCTCGTGTGGAGCAAGCGCAGCTCGCGATGCTTATGCCTATATAAAAACCAAGGCGCAATGGCAGAATCCGGTGCCTCGAAACAAAATGGCACCCGTGTAGAGCAAGCGAAGCTCGCGATGCTTATGTGATGGGCTAGCACAGCCTGCAATCGGGTAAGTGAAATCAGGCAAATAAAAACGGCTCCCGAAGGAGCCGTTTATCGACGCATTAATATCCAGAATCTATCAGGCTTTTTTCAGCGGCCGCCACCAGGCTTCATTGGCCAGGTACCACTTGATGGTCTTGGCGATGCCGGTCTCGAAGGTTTCTTGCGGCACGTAACCCAACTCGGTGCGGATCTTGTCGGTACCGACCGCATAACGGCGGTCGTGACCGGCGCGATCCGTCACATAGGTAATGAGCGACGCCGCGCCTTCACCACGAGCTTGCGGGGCCTTTGGATAGCGGGTAGCCAGCGACGCATCGGCGGCGAACTCGGCATCCACCAGCTTGCAAACCAGATTGACGATATCGATATTCTGCCACTCGTTGACGCCACCGATATTGTAGGTCTCGCCCACCATGCCCTTATCCAGCACCAGCTCGATACCGCGGCAGTGATCTTCCACAAACAGCCAGTCGCGGATCTGCTTGCCATCGCCATAGATCGGCAGCGGCTTGCTGTCGAGAATATTGGTCAGACACAGCGGGATCAGCTTCTCCGGGAAGTGATAGTAGCCATAGTTGTTGGAGCAGTTACTGGTGGTCACCTGCAGGCCATAGGTGTGCAAATAGGCACGCACCAGATGATCCGACGCTGCCTTGGAAGCGGAGTAGGGCGAGTTCGGCGCATACGCCGTTTCTTCGGTAAACGCCGGATCGGTCAACGATAGAGTGCCATACACCTCATCGGTGGAGACATGATGGAAACGGTGTGGCAGCGGGTTAGCCGGATCGGCCAGCCAGACAGCTCGGGCTGCCTTGAGCAGGCTGTGAGTGCCGATGATATTGGTCTCGATAAAGGCATCCGGTCCGGTAATCGAGCGATCGACGTGAGATTCGGCAGCAAAGTGCACCAGGGTATCGATCCCCTCTTCACGCAACAGCAGCTCTACCAGCTCGTTGTTGCAGATATTGCCCTTCACAAAGCGGAAGTTCGGGTTACCCATCAGTGGCTTCAGGGTTTCGATATTGCCGGCATAGGTTAGGGCGTCCAACACAACCACCCGATCGGCCGGGTGATGGGCCAGCCAATAATGCACAAAGTTGGCGCCGATAAAACCGGCACCGCCGGTCACAAGCAGTTTTCGCATTTCTATTTCCTAAATAAACAAATTCTATTGATTAGAAGGTAACCGCATCCTTGAACCAGACACCTTGGGCATCCTTGGCCGATAACGACGGCGCTTGACCCTCGACCAACGGCCATTCGATGGCCAGATCCGGATCATCCCAACGCACAGAGTGTTCGGCGCTCGGGTTGTAATAATCGGTGCAGCGGTAAACAAACTCGGCAGATTCGGTGGTGACATAGAAACCATGGGCAAACCCTTCCGGTACCCACAGCTGTCGTTTATTCTCGGCCGAGAGCAAGACGCCAACCCAGTGGCCAAAGGTGGCGGAATCCTTGCGCATATCCACCGCCACATCGAATACCTCGCCGGAGACGACACGGACTAACTTGCCCTGGGTCTGCTCGGTTTGATAGTGCAGCCCGCGCAATATCCCCTGCCGGGATTTGGAGTGGTTATCCTGCACAAATCGGCGCGCACAAACTTGGGTGTTAAACCAATCGTCACGCCAGGTTTCCATAAAGAAGCCGCGCTCATCACCAAAGACATGAGGTTCCAGGATCTTCACCTCGGGGATCAAAGTCTCAATGATGTTCATCGTCGTTCCACTCTTGTTGTTCACTCAACACGCGCATCAGATAGGCGCCATAGCCACTCTTGAGCAGCGGTTGGGCCAATTTTTCTAATTGAGCGCCGTCAATAAAGCCCATACGGAACGCAGTTTCTTCCGGACTCGCCACCTTCTGTCCCTGCCTTTTTTCCAACACGCGGATAAAAATAGAGGCATCCAGCAGCGAGTCATGAGTCCCGGTATCCAGCCAAGCGGTACCACGGCCCATACGCTCCACCCGCAATTGCTGGCGCTGCAGATAGACATTATTGACGTCGGTGATTTCCAGCTCACCACGCGCAGAGGGGGTGATCTGCCTGGCAATCTCGACCACGCTATTGTCGTAGAAGTAGAGTCCGGTCACCGCGTAGTTGGACTTCGGCTGCAGCGGCTTCTCTTCAATCGAGATCGCTTGGCCCTGCTTATTGAATTCGACCACACCATAGCGCTCTGGATCTTGCACGTAATAGCCGAACACCGTAGCCCCGCTCGGTTGGCTGGCAGCCTGCTGCAAGGTCTCACTCAGGCCATGGCCGTGGAAAATATTATCGCCGAGGATCAGGCAGACTGAATCCTGACCAATAAATTGCTCACCGATTAAAAAGGCCTGGGCCAGGCCATCCGGGCTGGGTTGTACCGCATACTGAATATCCAGCCCCCACTGCTGACCGTCACCCAGAATACGCTGATAGGTCGCTTGATCGTTCGGGGTACTGATGATCAATATTTCGCGGATGCCGGAGAGCATCAGCGTGGTCAAGGGGTAGTAAATCATCGGTTTGTCGTACACCGGCAATAACTGCTTATTGACACCTATGGTTGCCGGGTGCAACCGAGTGCCACTGCCCCCGGCCAGAATAATACCTTTCATGCTCTTTTCTCGTATTTATGGTTGCTTAATCGTTCATGCCAGAACTCATGCTGGCATATAGGGTCTTAAATCTGACAAGGCGCTCTGCCAATTGCTGGGCATAATGCCAAAAATCGCGTTGATGCGCGAACAATCGAGACGTGAATTGGCAGGCCGCTGGGCCGGCGTCGGGTAATCACGGGTGGCAATGGCATTGACTTGAGGGGAGCGAGTTAACAGCCCCTGCGCCACAGCGGCGTTGAAAATAGAAGTCGCAAAACCGTGCCAGCTGACATGGGGCTCGCCGGCAAAATGATAAACGCCCCAAGCGCTAAAGTCCGGTTGCAACGCCTGCTCGGCCATGGTCAACAGGGCCGCCGCAATGTCACCGGCATAGGTCGGACCACCGAATTGATCGGCCACTACCCCCAGGCTGTCGCGTTGGGCCCCCAAACGCAGCATGGTCTTCACAAAATTATTGCCGTGTTCGCCGAATACCCAGGCGGTGCGCAGGATCAGATGTCGCGGGCAGTGCTCAGCAACAGCGACTTCGCCTGCCAACTTGGAGGCACCATAAACACCTTGGGGATCAACTGCATCGGTCTCGATGTAGAGACCATCCTTATTACCAGCAAACACATAGTCGGTGGAGATATGCAGCATCACAGCACCGACGCTATGCGCCGCCTCGGCGAGATATGCCGGACCATCGCGATTGATGGCATAGGAGGCATCGATTTCCACTTCAGCCTTATCAACCGCTGTGTGCGCCGCGGCATTGATGATGACATCAGGAGCAAACTCAGCAACCAGTTTCTGAACATCAGCGCCCTTAGTGATATCCAGTTCGTCCCTATCTACACCAAGCACCTGCCAGCCCAGAGCTTGACCTTGTTGCATCAAGCGGTGACCAACTTGGCCCTTGAAACCAGTTACTAATAACTTACCTACCATGACAACCTCATAGGGTTAGTGAGCTTGTTGTTAAAGGAACAAGGTCTGCCTTCACAAAACGGTGCCGATATTACCAAGCTGGGGCATAACGACCAAGCTCTGTTTACGCTATGGTTCGAACAATATAAGGCTGATAATTCCAAGAGCTATTACAAGGTTCGAAAGAATTAAATAGCGAAATTAAAATAGTGATGCAAATAGCTCCATCACTATTTACATCAGACCCACAATAAAGCATAAAACGCTCAAGCGAAAACTGAACTAATCATTACCAAATAAGTCACGGGTATAAACCTTGGTAGCCACATCCGCTAATTCAGGAGCCATACGATTGGAAATAATCACATCACACATCTGCTTGAAATCTTCAAGTCCATGAATTACTCGGGAATTGAAAAACTTGTCTTCCTGTAACACAGGTTCATACACCACAACCTCAATGCCCTTCGCTTTAATGCGTTTCATAACACCCTGGATCGAGGAAGCACGAAAATTATCTGAACCACTCTTCATGATCAATCGATAGACGCCGACCACCTTAGGCTCTCGACGAATAATCGAATCGGCAATAAAATCTTTACGGGTGGTATTGGAATCGACAATCGCCCGAATCAACGTATTCGGAACCTGATTATAATTCGCCAATAACTGCTTGGTATCCTTCGGCAAACAATAACCGCCATAGCCAAATGATGGATTGTTGTAATGACTGCCAATGCGTGGATCGAGCCCAACGCCTTCAATAATTTGACGGCTATCAAGGCCGTGAGTCTCGGCATAGGTATCTAGCTCATTAAAATAGGCGACTCGCATAGCCAAATAGGTATTGGCAAATAACTTGATAGCCTCCGCTTCTGTACTGTCGGTAAACAACACGGGAATGTCTGTCTTGATTGCGCCTTCTAGCAGTAGCTCAGCGAAAACTCGTGCCCGCTCAGAGCGCTCACCAACAATAATTCGTGAGGGGTGCAAGTTGTCATATAAAGCCTTGCCCTCACGCAAAAACTCTGGCGAAAAAATAATACGATCACAACCGAATAAAGTTCGGACCCGCTCGGTGAAACCAACTGGAACCGTCGACTTAATCACCATAACCGCAGTTTGGTTAATAGCTAATACATCACGAATAACCGATTCCACAGATGTGGTGTTAAAATAATTGGTTTGCGGATCATAATCCGTCGGAGTGGCAATAATCACATAATCAGCATCCCGATAGGCCAGCTCTTTATCGGTGGTGGCAACCAGCCGTAATGAAATGTCGCGCAAATAACTTTCAATTTCACGATCAACAATTGGCGATTGTTTTTTATTGATTAGCTCGACTTTATCTGAAATTACATCCAGAGCGACGACTTGATGATGCTGAGCTAGTAAAATAGCATTCGATAATCCAACATAACCAGTCCCGGCAATTGCAATCTTCACAACGAGTGCTCCTCATAACTAATCTTGTGCTTATAATATTGACGACTGAAAAACCACAATCCGGATGGAGACATTATGATTTATTCGACTTTTCCAATCGGTCAAATATACGATCGTTTGGAAACAATTTTTTGCCCATAGAAAGCCATTCCATAGCCTCTTTATTTCTATTTAATGACAACAAGGCAATATATGTATTATAGTATACTGCGGCATTAGGTGATAATATCACAAACTCGGCAGCCCAATCGACATAGGCCTGTATTTCAGCAGAGTTTCGAGTTGCTAGACCATTATTTAGGCGCAAAGACATCACATGATACATATAACGCAAATGCCATGGTATAGGGTTTTCCACACGCAACAGCAAAGAAGGATTTTGCATGCCTTCTCGCTCAAAACGGGTTATTAAATATGCCGCCTGTAATCCACTAAGCATAAACATAACTACAGGAACAGTGAGAATGACAACCATGCTTCGTAATAAAAATGTAAACTGGACATTATAGCTAAGATAATTATCCTGTTCTTCCGAGGTAAACCATAGCAACCACATTAACGCAACCCAGTGAGCAGTTGAGTGATAAAATGGATATTCAACCAGTGAATGAAACAGCAGTGGTAGTGGTAAGGCAAATAAGGCAACCGTGTGACGCCAAGAATTCCCCTTGAGCATTTGATACCAGCCAAAGCAGATAATAGACAGACCGGAAATAGCAACCAGCCCGCCTTCAACCAGCCAGAAAAATACCTCGTTATGGGGGTGATCCAGGTTTTTCACAGCTTCTGGCAGAAACCATTCTCCAGTAGGTCCCTCCGCAGAAAAAAAGGTTGTCAAAAACGAAGCCGGGAAAGCACCATAACCATAACCTAACCATGGTTTGGCTAAAAACATTTCAAACGCATGATGCCAGTATACTAAACGGTAAACAGCAGTATCTATATAACTAGCAGACTCAGGCCTTCCGCCTGATGAAAATACGCCACATAAAACACCAATTAGGAAACCAATACCTAGCACAATAAATAGCAATCTTTGGTTAGATCGACCATAGCCAACTAACACATAACAAGCAACAACCAATATAGCGCCCACCTGCCCGGCTCGAGAGAAGATAACCACTAGCAGTAGCCCTGACGCAAAAAGAACAAAATAGACTAAACATCTGCGCCACAACACTTTATCAAACAAAGAATCAAAACAGGAAAGATAAAAACTGATAGCAACCCCCATGGCCAAAAAACTGGAGAGCACGCTATCTTTCTGAAATATGCCATATGGTCGATTAATGATTGTGTTATAGCCAATCCAGTTACCAGGGCGCAAGATAAAATACTGAACCAGTGCAAATAGTGCCTCAACAGCGACAGCACCCAGCAAAACATAAACCAGCAAGATGCGCTGTTCACGGCTAAATTGGAGCTGATGAAGACTGAATAGTAATATAAAACCAGCGGCTATACCCAGCATCCGCGGTAGACCCGCCGTATAGGATATATGCTGATGAGCGAATAGCGGGATCAGCAAAACAGCGAATCCGAATAAAAACCAATAGTAGGCTCTGGGTATTGAAATCATTCCGGTGAGCGTAATAGCCCAAAGACCGATTGCCGACAGGATAGCCACAAATGCCCAATCGAGCATATTGAATGGTAGATATAAGCCAGAACCACCCGGATTATGCATAAAATAGTGCATACCCAGCAGCCAGAAAATACCGCTGATGACAAAGAAAATGCGCTGTAACAATTTGATATTCTGTTGCATATCACCGACACCAACGAAAGAAAAAATATAATGAGGAGCCAAGCTCCTCTGCTCATCAATGAGAAAAAGGTTCGTTTAATCCAGACCATCGAATGTGAAAATGATTAACCCAGATATCGCTCCAACATTATTTCATATTCCGCAAGAATTTTATTCCAAGTGAATCTCTGACTAAATATAGCCTGAGATTCACGCTGCAACTTATGAACTAAATCTTGGGAGCTTGTTAATTCAGTGATCCGTAAATCACAAGATGATGTATCACTAAAATAAATAGCACCATCGGCTGCCACCCAACGATTAAAATGGTTATCGTGCGCTATGATGGCATTGCCGGCTCCAAGCGCCTCAACCAAAGAAGGGTTCGTTCCGCCAACGCGGTGACCATGAATATAGGCTAGTGCGTAATAACGCAAAGCTGATATATCCTCAGCCGCATAGATAGCTCCAGGAAATATAACATCCGCATTGGCGATTGACATAACACGAGCATGAAATGGATTCGTCAAGGGATCATAATGCCCCAATACGACCAATTTTATATCTCGAGGTCGCTGCACAAAACCAGAAACAATTTCATACAGGGAGTTTTCCGGCTCGGCACGAGCAATAACAATCAAGTATTGCTGTGGTTTTAAATTATATCGATCCAAGATGGCGACATCGGCATCTACGATATGTCGACCGCCATACGGGATCATAGTGATCTTGCTGCGGGATACTCGGCTAGCCAAGTGATCGGCAATGCGAGGATGATCGGCGACTAAATGAGTTCCAAACCAACATCCGAAGCGCTCATTAAGCCAAAACCAGGTTTTGGCAATGACGCCCCACTTATCTCGACGCCACTCAATACCATCCATATTGATAATATTATTACGGCCAGCGGCGTAGTGTAATAAATTAAACAATGCCGTATTGTAGCCAAGTGTTAATAAAAGATCAGAGCCTTTCAGCGAATGGAGCACGGTCCTAAAATCGAATTCAATGGTACCTAGCGCGCCGCGGGTTGTCACCGGAATATGAATAAGTCGTATACCTTGCCATTCGGATTCACGATATGAACCACTCTCCTCCTGACAATACACAGTTACTTGCCAGCCGCGCGATTGTAAATATAATGCCAAAAATTCGGCAAATGTTTCGAAACCGCCATGCGCAGCTGGAATACCGCGGATGCCAAGAATTGATAAAGACTTCATCGTTTCATTAACCCATCAAAATAAGAAATAATTGAATTTTTATAAGCATGCTCAGAAAAATGGTCCTGATATGTCTGATATGCCGCTGCAGACAGTTTTTTATATTCATCCGACATGACCGATGGTAATGCCAGTAAAATATTGGATAAGGCATGAACATCCGATGGCGGGAAAAGACGCCCATTCAACGAATCAGTAACAATTTCTGGCAAACCACCGTGGCCGGCCGCAATGACCGGCTTGGCATATGAAAATGCTTCGATCGCCACGCGTCCGAAAGGTTCAGGCTTGATCGATGGCACCAGAACATAGTCAGCCCAGCGATACATATCGGCAGGATCAGCAACAAAATCATGCAGAGTGACGCAAGCGGCAAGCTGGTTTTGCGCGATAAAGCTACGAATATCGTCAAGAAGGTATTCATAGCCGGTAAATGGACTTCCGACAATTTTCACTG
Organism: Pseudaeromonas pectinilytica; assembly: GCF_054780855.1. Lineage (NCBI taxonomy): Bacteria > Pseudomonadati > Pseudomonadota > Gammaproteobacteria > Aeromonadales > Aeromonadaceae > Pseudaeromonas > Pseudaeromonas pectinilytica. Next base: position 54,346 of record NZ_BAAGVN010000034.1, on the reverse strand, counting down.
CAATCTGGCTCAAGATCTCACGGGGTAAACCAGCCAATGCCTGTAGCAGTAACAGTTGCCCCTTCCAGGTATTGATCCGGCCAATTAATAATAAATGGCTCTTATCATCCCGAGTTGAGGGTGAACCAAATTCAGGCTCTGATACGCCGTTATAAATAACGGTACCTGAAAGACCAAATGCGTCCCGAGTGGCATTGGAGTTATAGATTAACTTTACGTTTGATAATCGAAATAAAATCTTGAAGAACCGCAACAACCATTTGCCAGGAATTTCTCGCACATGACAAACAATCGACTTTGAACTAAAGCGGTAAAATATAGCGGCAACCAGCGGCGCCAGCATCACCACGGTATTAATATAAATGCAACGAAATTTACCAAACAGAATCAGATAGTAAAAAAATGAGCGAATCAACTCTAACGTATATGAAAATGGCTTTTTCAAACCATTTTTACGGAGAATGCCATACGGATAGAACTGAGTGCTGATGGCTTCAGTATCGAATAATTTGGCCAGCGGCCCAGTAAATGGCAATACAACCTGCGGCACATAACCAGCAGATACTAACCCACTAACGGCAGAAAAAAAACTGCGATCCGAACCGTACAACTCAGCACTTTGGTGTAAACATAAAATATTCTTTTCATGAGGCATTATTGTAACGAACCCTTTAATTGCGACAACAAGGATAGATATCGGATTTTCCTATATTTGACCACTTGCTTAAAAACAAAATAGAGCGAGTACCAAAAAATCCGAAATCTATAGCGTGGCATATCATCAAAAACCAAAAACCAGGAAGACATCAGATTGTTCAACCTGATGAGTCTGGATTTATCATCGATGTTAACATTTCGTAATGCCGAGTCATGTTCCACATCGACAGGCATAATAAATAGAGAGTAATTAGCTTTAGAACAATCTCTAAAAAATCGGGTGTCGACACCATAAAAACTTAACCGTTCGTCAAAACGCAAGCCACTAGAAATTACCTGCTTAGAGATACAAGTCCCACTCATCATAGCAGTGAAATTTCCAATCTGGGTAAGACCAGGATTGATGTTATCTATTGACTTACCATGAACGCCAGCGAGGATGCCAGGAGAAATAATTTTTCCATTTAATTTAATAACTGGAATTCCAATATCTGCGGCTTCTGCATGTGCAGATTTTATCCCAGCCAGATAATCATCTGTAATTACAGTATCATCGTCAAGTATGACCAGAAAATCATAATCCGATAATTCTTTTATTACTTTATTGTATACCTTAGCTAGTGAGGTATTTTCCCCACAATGAAATCTTTGAATTGCATGAGATGATATAAACTCTTCGTCGTCAAACCCATAAATAGAGTTATCCCAGACGCAGATCCGCGGAGTTATACCAGATGAGGCAAAATTTAATGCTGTTAATGAGCGAAGTGTTTTGGTTTGACTAGGCACTGTCGAATAAACAACGATCAGAAAAACTACATTCATATCATTGCCCACGATACTTTACGATTCTGGCGGGATTACCAACAACAATAGCATTATCAGGAATACTTTTCGTCACAACTGATCCAGCACCAATAACTACACCATTTCCAATGGTTACACCTGCTAATACCGTTACCTTAGCACCAATCCAACAATCATTGCCGATAGCAATGGCTGCCCGTGTGGTACCCTGTTCACGAATAGGTTTTGAAAGATCATCAAAATTATGATTCTCAGGGTGAGCGCTGAAATACTGGGCGATTATCGTATTATTTCCAATCGACAATCCACCACTACCACCCAAGGAGCTGTATTCACCAATCCCGACTTTCTCGCCAATTTTTATATAGGCCCCAGGATTATTGAGCGTCGTAGAGACAACAATTCGACAAAAAGCACCAATGGACGTCTTTTTACCAATATATAGTCCATCACGTCCAAGGCCACTCAATATAGAATAGTCACCAATCGACACGCCTGACTCAATATGAATGTTACTTCTAAAATATATGGTTGTACCTTTCCCCAAAAAAATAGGTTTTGCTTTGAAAATAAACCCACGCATTATTGCAATAAATTTCACAGCACAAAGCCTAATCAAATCAAATTTATTTAAAGAAGAACCTAAAACTCGAAATATCATTCCAAACCCCATCAGCATTATTTCAACTTCCCAACTCGAGCAGTGTCAACAACAGAAACCGTGTATGGCATGTTATAAACATTTAGTGCAAATGCAGAAATTATTGCAAACACGAATAAACTTGAATCGTAAATGTTAGTGAAGTTCGATAAAAAGAAAAGGGACAGCAAAGAAAAACCTGACGTCATCAGCACAGATTTCAGTATTGGACGGTGTGTAAATTTTGCAGTTCTAATCATTTCAAAGCTTAATGAGATAATGATACCAAAATAAAACAGTCCGCCAATGACACCCAAATCCATAAATATCGTAGCTAACGAAGACTCAAAAAAGAATGGATAAGAGCCAGATGCTATCCCCGTGCTGCCAATACCGTGTCCAAATGGCTTATCTGTTAATTGCTCAAGAAAACTCAAAAGCATGGGTATACGAGCTTTAGAGGACTCATCCCCGATTCCCGCATCTGAGAGTAAGAGTACTAAATAAATACTGAAGGCATAGAGACATATGGAAACAACGAAAAACCTAAACCTAGTAATACCAAATATGCTAAAAAACAAGAAAACCAAGCCGGAAAAAAACATCGCCAAATAAGGATTTCTCGTAGCGGTAATCCACAATCCATAATTAAAAAGACAAGCAAGCACAAATGCTGATAACTTTAGTTTATTACTCTTAAAATATAAAACCAAAAAGGAACTCAGTAGTACAGGAATAATATACAATTGGGACAGTGTTAGCTTCGACCCAACGAAACCAAACGCTCTAACCTTCCCATCACGGATAAAGTTATAGATGACAAACAGGCCTTTATCATTATATAGATCATAAAAATAAAAATCCGTAGGGTTTCCTGAGTATGTCAAATCGATATATATAGAATAAACCACATTCATTAGTGCTGAGAAAAATAATATGGTGACCAAAAATATTGACTGATGTGATGGGAACTTGACGTTGAGTGAATAACACACAATGAGAACAAATAACCAAAAGTATATGTTTTTTATAGACAAAATTATATTTGTTATTTCATATCCTGCTTTCAACCCAACGAGTACATATACAAACAAAACAATTGAATAACAAACAAGAAGTTTAGCCCTACCCCGTGCCACACCATAATGATAATACCAGAGACTCAGTGGTATAAAAATCATAAACAACTTAATCATCAAGAATATCGCAGAATACAATTCAACGCCTGAATATTGAGCATGTACAAGAATAAAAGATTCAACCCAATACCAAGGCATCGCCAGCAAAAACAAATAACATATATACTTGTTCGACACTAGAAAATTCATATCGACTTCTTAATAAACCAAATGATGATAAGGTAATCAGGCATAGGATATATTCATGCCTGATAAATCACCTTCCGCAACTAGCTATATTTTTTTAACTTCATCAATAAATCCATGCCCACAGACAAGGTCCGGTTCAAGATGAGCCCCTTCGGCCCATTCATTCCAGGCATTGATAAAGACAAAATTATCATCTTGATAATCAGCGACTGAGGTTGCCGCATGCTGCAACCATTCACCAAACGGTTGCGGATCCAGATTCTGGATCACGCGAGAGCCATCTTTACGGCGCGCACTGTTATCCCATGACGGGATCACCGACGGATAGACTTTAACCCCAGGCTGCTGATGTTTCTGTAAACCACGAATCGCATTATCCTTTAACTTCTGATACGAGTGGCGGTGCGTCGTAACGAAGAGTACGTCATGGGTCTTACGTAGTTTCCGGTAACACTCATTCACCAGACTCTTCAGCTTGTTTGCCACACGGCGAACCAGTGCTTGCTTGGGTATATATCGCTTGTGCGGTTGAAATTCGATAACGGCATCAAAACCTTTCTTGATAAAGCCTTGTTCATCCGTCAGTGAAAAATTGTTATACACGGCGACCAGATGCAGACCCGGAACTCCTGCATCCACCGCCATCTGACGCCATAAGAGCAAAGTTCCTTCAACATCAGCGATCAGATCCGGGCGATACACAATAAACATTGGTTTATTATCAACGCAGATGTATCGCGGATCGGTAAAAAACGAGAGCAGATACTTAAAGTGCTCTATGTCATCTTCGCGCGAATGCTCTTGCTTGATCAAAACATAGCGATCCTCGCCGCTCCATGTCCGGCTCCAGGTTTCATTGGCCCAGCATAAGCAGAACGGGAAATCAGGCTCTTGGGACTTGAGAATATCCTCAGTTGGCCGTTCTAATAACTTATGGCCATTGAACCAATAGTGATAATAGCAAAAGCCATAAATACCATTGTCTGCCGCCAACTTAGCCTGTTCTTGCCGAGTTTCTGCAAGTCGTAAATCATAAAACCCGAGGTCGGCTGGGATATGTGGTTGATAATGCCCACGAAAACGCGGTCTAGCTTGAGATACATTGGTCCACTCAGTAAAGCCTTTGCCCCACCACTGATCATTCTCAGGAATTGGGTGAAATTGGGGAAGATAAAAAGCAATAAACTTAGCCATTTTTGCCACCGATCATGAAGTTATTCGTTTTGACACCGCAAATAGTCATTATTTTTTTACAAAGAAGAATAACTCTATAATTTACCGATAAAAACAGTTTCATTAAAATTCGTTCCAAAGGATAGTCCTGTAATGCAACCATAACTGCGGACAGTTCAGCATCCGGCACAAATGAATTTGACTTTTTTACATCTATCACTTTATTAATGAGATTCCTATAAAAAGATGTCTTGAATATTTTTCTATTCATGTGCTTTGAGTAGCCCCATTCCACGATAGATACATTATTAAGAAGATTACTCCATTCGACACAAAATGCCTTAATGATTTTATAATTTCCGCTATATTGAGATCTAATCGCAATTAGCGGATTCGACAAAACAATCATTTTGGAGCAATTCCTCAACATGGAATATAGAACATAAGACAAATAAATATCAGTGCCTATAAATCTCCGGTCTTCAGCTGCTATCAACCATTTTTCTCTATCATAAACAAATGATGACACAAATGTCGCCCAAACTCCAACATGCTCAACAAAACTTTGCTTATCGTTGAATACTACGTCTTCGACATCTTCTTTAAATATCCGATTATGTTTAGGTAGAGTGTTGGCATATTCACCAGAGAACACATAGCCATTTAGAAAAATAAATAAACCATCCCTCTCTTCTTCTTTGAATTTTTTAATATTGGTTACAATTTTTAAAATAATGCCGCTTTCAGGGATATCATCATCTGACAATGAAAAAACATACTTCCCTTTTGAATGCAGAGCACAATTGTGAATATTTCCATCGATCCCAAGATTTATCTCTTCATTGTGTAAACTAATGAAAGGATAGTTTTCTTTAAGTGTAATCAGATACTCAGTTGTGCCATCAGTAGATGCATTATTACATATCAGGAGTTCTACGAGCCCCGGCTCCTTGGTATTAATTTCTAACAACTGGGGGATTACTGCATCAATTGTTTCGACAAGGCAGGAAAGCCGGTTATATGTTGGAATTGCAACAGTTAACAACACTGGATTTAACCTCTTGTATTTTTTTCCGCAAGACGTAAGGTGCAAAGATAGCGAATAAGGAAAGACTAATCGAGGTGGACATCAACACTGACTCAGCTGATAACTCAAAATATACTAGCAGCGTGATAGAAAGTGGGATATTTATAACTACAGCCATTAACGCGAAAAGAACCTGAAAACGCAAAACTCCAGCACCGCTCAACATAGCTGAGAATATATTATTCCATGACATTATACTAATAAACAACACCATCCATAACAGCATAGATTTATCCACTTTAAAATCAGTTCCGATCCATAGTGGAAAAATATAACTAGACATAAGTAGCAATGAGACAAGCAATATCAGTATTAAAACAAACCCACCCAATTGAATTTTCACTGCTTTATCAATCCATGGTGTATCCTTTCTTGCTACTGCATCAGCGACGGCCCCCCACGAAGGAGTTGTTATTATTGATTGTAAAAAAACGACAATACTGAAATATTTATATGCAATGTCATAACCTGATGTTTCTGCTGCACCTACGAATGAAGTTATCATTAGTTTGTCAGACGAAAATATAATTAATGATGACAATTGGAGGATAAAAAATGCAGATCCCGTTTTTAATACAAAAAACTTGGGATTCAAGTTGAAATCCTCTATAAGCGGAATCAAAAATTTATATTTTCTAAAAAATAGCCACGCAGAAACAATTAAAGATGACACAAGTGAAAACGAATAGATACTTGATGTAAATAAAACTGAATTATCTATAAAGTGTAGATATACAGGACATAACAACAACAGAATAATGACACTATTTAAAAGTTGACTATAAATGACATAGTAAGATTGTTGCAATGAGTGGTGTAAATGATTTATTAACCCAAAAACAAATGCAAGTATCGCCGCCCCAATAACCACATAAACACTATAAAGAACATCTTTATCAAGTTCAATGACTACCAAATTCGGAAATATCAATCGAAAAAATATAAACAGTAATAATAGTACAAAAAATACAGCACCAAATAAAGAACACATTAGAAATGCATTAGATATGTATTTCCTCGCCTTTGCATAGTCATGCAATGCTACGCATTCGGTAATTACATTTCTCAACCCATTCCCGATACCGAAATCAAAAAATGTAAACCATGTGAATATGGGCAAAATTGTTGCCCATACTCCATATTTTTCCGTGCCGAGGGTTTTATAAAGAATCGGCGTCATCATCAATGACACCAAGATCCCACAAACTTTCGCAGCTAAAGATAGTTTTATGCTTTTAAACAGCTTTTGTGTTCTATTCATCACAACTGTTTGCACCAGTTATACATTTTTTCAATTCCATCTTGGAATGAAACCTGAGGCTGCCACCCAGTCAACAACTTCACCTTAGTTGTATCTGCAACAAATACTTTTTGATCGCTTTCTCTTACTGGCAATTTTGTGAAAACTAGTTCGGTCGAAGCAACCTTATTCAAATATTCAAATAACTCAAGCAATGACAAACTATTACGGATTGTCCCACCAATATTGAATGCATTCCCCTTCGCCTTATCTAAAGAACCAAGCGTGGAAAAATAGAGTGAAATCATATCATCTGCATGCAAGACATCTCTGACCTGTTTGCCATTACCAGAAATGGTAAATAACTCCTTGCTCCCTCGACTAGCCTCAACTGCTTTTTGACAAAACCAACCGATCCATCCTTGATCGTAGGTGGCAAACTGGCGTCCGCCATACATAGATGAGTGACGGAACACAGCTGTCTTCAAACCAAAAATACGCGCATAATCCAGCATATATTGATCGGCTGCCCCTTTAGAACAACCATAAGGAGAATGAAAGGTCAATTGGACGGATTCATCAAAACCATTGGGCTTTTCAATGCATTCATACCGTGTTTCAGTTTCACGATACGTAAATTGCTCAAGATCACCATAGACTTTATTGGTAGATGAATAAATAACACCACACTCAGGGTTAAAAAGACGAATCGCTTCCAACACATTCACTGTGCCGCCAACATTGACCTCAAAATCCATTTGTGGGTTGTCGATGGAAGTAGTCATAGCCACTTGCCCAGCGAGGTGGAAGATATTATCTGGCATATACTTTGCGATCAGACGCGTCACATCATTCTTATTGCGGATATCACCGTGAACAAATGTAAATTTACCTATCGATTGCAACCATTTTAAATTTTCAGTAGAACCAAACCGAGAGAGATTGTCGAATACAATCACATCCATCCCCGACTGGATGGCATGTGACGCAAGATTACTACCAAGAAAACCACAACCACCCGTAATTAAAAGTTTCATACTCGTTCCTTATTAATCATGTCAGCTACTGCATCTGGCAGTTTATAATTTAAATTCCAGCCAAGTGTTTCTATTTGATGTGTATCGGCACAACTATACATCAGCTCATTCTCACGCATGGGAATGGCACCGAACTCAATCTCTGAATTAGTTTTTGTTACTGCAGCGACTAACTCGACAAATTCTCGGACTTTTAACGCTATTCCTGAACCAATATCAATACTCTCAAAACTGTTTAATTGATTCAATGAACTGAGGATGCACTTAAATGCCGAGATCAGATCAGCAATGTAAATAAAGTCACGCTGTTGATTACCATCGGTCAGTCGCAAGGGTAGATTCGCTACACACTGATGAATGACATAGGTTGTAAACTTACTCGGATCGTCATTGGCACCAAAAAAATGTTCGAGCCGTAGATTCACAAACTTAATACTATGAGATTTGCAGTATTCCTTTGCCAGGTCGACAAACTGGTTCTTGGTCATGGCATATAAACTGACCGATGCTGGCAATGACGTACCGCAGTTTATAAATACGGCATCATGTTCAATGCATTCCAAGATCTGTTGCGGAAAGGCGATATTGGCGTGGATCAGATCGGATAATAATTCACCCTTGCGGCCATACAAGGCAGCCGTATTAATCACTACATCTGACTTGAAACTTTTTATCTGTTCGGACCAATCAGTCTTATCCACGTCGATAAAGGTGATTTTATCTTGGTTACAGATCCGATCTAATTTGGAACTTGAACGCACTGTTCCTGCTATTTCATGTTCAGTGATTAAGGCATTGGCCAGCTGACTACCGAGATAACCACCAATGCCTGTAATTAGGATTTTCATAGTTAAACGGGGAATCACTTCCCCCACCTCTCGTTAGAAGCTGACACCAAAGAATTCTTCGAACTTGGCGATCACATAATCCAGATGATCATGGGTCAGGCCCGGGTAGATACCGATCCAGAAGGTCTGGTTCATGATGCGATCGGTATTGGTCAGCTCACCTACCACACGGTAATTGCGATCGGCGAAATAGGGCTGGCGGGTCAGGTTGCCAGCGAACAGCAAGCGGGTGCCGATCTTGGCTTCATCCAGGAACTTCACCAGATCAACCCGGCTAACGCCGCTGGTTTCTTTCAGGGTGATAGGGAAACCAAACCAGGAGGGCTCTGAGTTTACGGTGGCTTCTGGCAATTCGAGGAACTCGACGCAATTGGCAAGGCCGGCCTTCAGGTAGGCAAAGTTGGCTTTCCGTTGTTCGACAAACTCTTCCACGCGCTCCAGCTGGGCCAGACCACAGGCCGCTTGCATGTCGGTGATCTTCAGGTTGTAACCGAGGTGGGAGTAGGTGTACTTGTGATCATAACCCTGCGGCAGGGAGCCGAATTGCTGGGTAAAGCGGTGACCGCAGGTGTTATCACAACCCGGTGCGCAATAGCAATCCCGGCCCCAGTCGCGGAAGGATTCGATGATCTTCTTCAGCTCACTGGACTTGGTGAACACGGCCCCGCCCTCACCCATGGTGATGTGGTGGGCCGGATAGAAACTGACGGTCCCGATGTCGCCAAATGTGCCGACCATCTTGCCATCATACTTGGTGCCCAGGGCATCGCAGCAATCTTCGATCAGCCACAGGTTGTACTTGTCGGCAATGCGGCGCACTTCCGCCAGATTGAAGGGATTGCCCAGAGTATGGGCGACCATGATGGCCTTGGTCTTGTCGGTGATGGCGGCTTCAATCAAGGCGGCATCGATGTTGTAGGTCGGGATATCCACATCGACAAATACCGGGATCAGGCCGTTTTGCATGGTCGGGTTGACGGTGGTCGGGAAACCTGCGGCGACGGTAATCACTTCATCACCAGCTTTGAGTGCACGCTCACCCAACTTGTGGGAGGTCAGCGCCGTCAGAGCCAGCAGGTTGGCGGATGAACCAGAGGTGGTGGTCAACACATACGGCACACCTATGTATTCGCCCAGCTTCTTCTCGAACGCATCGTTAAAGCGACCTGTGGTCAGCCAGCCATCCAGCGAGGCTTCGACCATCAGTTGCAGTTCCCGTGCACCAATCACCTTGCCGGAGGGCGGTACCACACTGCTACCGGCCACAAAGGGTTTGGGAGCCAATGCCTGTTCGGCATATTGGGCAACCAGTCCGGAGATTTGTTCACGCAAAGCTTGAGCTGTCATTCGTCTTGTTTCCTGTTCAATGGTTTGGGCCAGATCGCGGCCGTGCTCTCGGGCGCGGCCGCTGACGAGGCGAAAACGAAGGCAGGCCAACTCTGGCCCGCCGATATAAGCGGTTTAACCGGCCTTGGCGGCCATATAGTCGCGGATCTCTTGGAGGCTCAGAGCCCGCATATCTTCACCGGCCAGCCAGGCCTTGTGCCAATTGACGATCCGGCCCAGGGTGGTCACCAGATCCCAGCGCGGGTGCCAGCCCATTCGCATCTTGGCCTTGGAGCAATCGAGCTTGAGGTAATGGGCTTCGTGGGGATGGTCGGCACCATCCAGTTGCCAACAGGCATCGCCGCCCCACAGTTGCACCATCTTCTCAACGATAAACTGCACCGGCTGGGCATCGTTATCGTTCGGGCCAAAATTCCAGCCTTCGGCAAAGCCACAGCCCTCGGTGTACAGCTTTTGCGCCACCAGCAGATAGCCGGAAAGCGGTTCGAGAACATGCTGCCAGGGGCGAATGGAGTGGGGATTACGGATCACCACCGGCTGATCGTTTTGAAACGAGCGCAGAATATCCGGGATCAGTCGATCCAGCGCCCAGTCACCGCCGCCAATCACATTACCGGCGCGCACTGAGGCCAGTGCGACGCCGTGTTTGGCATACTCTTTCGGGTTGAAAAATGAGTTCCGAAACGATGAGGCCACCAACTCCGCACAGCCCTTGCTGTTGGAGTAGGGATCGTAACCGCCCATGGCCTCGTCTTCCCGATAGCCCCAGACCCATTCCCGATTCTCGTAACATTTGTCGCTGGTGATATTGACCACCGCCTTGACGCCACCGACACGGCGGATGGCTTCCAGCAGATAGACAGTCCCCATCACATTGGTCGAGTAGGTTTCTATCGGATCGTCATAGGAGAGGCGCACCAGAGGTTGAGCCGCCATATGAAACACGATCTCGGGTTTGAAATCGCTCAGGGCCTCACGTAGATGGAAAAAATCGCGAATATCGCCCTCTTCGGACAACAAACCACTGCCGACACTGGCCACCGCAAACAGGCTGGGCTCGGTAGGCGCAGGCAAGGAATAACCCCGTACCGTAGCACCCATCTCTTCGAGCCACAGACTCAGCCAACCGCCTTTAAAGCCGGTATGGCCTGTGACAAACACACGCTTGCCTTGCCAGAACTTTGCGTCAATCACCGTTGTTACTCCCATACCTTCCAGGGGGCTTTGCCACTTTCCCACAAGCCTTCCAAGTAGTGCTTGTCACGCAGGGTATCCATGGGCTGCCAGAAACCGCCGTGCTCGAAGGCCATCAACTGACCCTGTTCGGCCAGAGTCATCAAAGGCTCCTGCTCCCAAGTGGTCGCATCATTGGCAATCAAATCGATGACTTTGGGGCTCAGTACGAAGAAGCCGCCGTTGATCATGGCACCATCGCCCTTGGGTTTTTCCTGGAAGGCGCGGATCTGTTTATTCTGGATATCCAGCGCACCAAAACGTCCTGGTGGGAAGGTGGCAGTCAGGGTCGCCAACTTGCCGTGGCTGAGGTGAAAGTCGATGGACTGGCGGATGTTGACGTCGGAAACGCCATCACCGTAGGTAAACAGGAACGCCTCATCATCTTTGACATATTCGGCCACCCGCTTGAGGCGGCCACCGGTCATGGAAGCATCTCCAGTATCAATCAAAGTGACATTCCAGGGCTCTGCACGCTTGTGATGCACCTCCATCCGATTTTCACGCATATTGAAGGTGACATCGGACATATGCAGGAAGTAATTGGCGAAATACTCCTTGATCACATAGCCCTTATAGCCGCAGCAAATCACAAAGTCATTGATACCATGGGCAGAGTACATCTTCATGATATGCCAGAGGATCGGCTTACCGCCGATTTCGACCATGGGCTTGGGCTTTACAACAGTTTCTTCACTCAGGCGAGTACCAAGCCCACCCGCCAAAATTACAGCTTTCATCCGATTATCCTCGTTGGGTCACAGCAGGTAAGAAGGCATCTGAATGAAATGCCTTTTCTTCCAGCCCTTGTTGTATAAACGCATTTTTTGCTACCGAGATCATCGCGGCGGAGCCACAAGCATAGACCTCGACACCACTCATATCTGGAAAGTCAGCCACGACAGCCTGATGCACAAAGCCCTGACGCCCGCTCCATGTCTCATCATCAGAAACCACGACATGAGCCTGGATATGGGGATAATCGCGAGCCCATTGGGCTGGCAACTCCGAATAGATTGACTCTACGGTCCGCTGTCCCCAATAGATATGAATGGGTCTAGCGTCGTGATTGGCGATCAGGGATTCAACCATGGCTTTGACCGGAGCAAAGCCGGTACCACCAGCTAAAAAGATTAAGGGACGATCACCACTGCGGATGAAAAACGAACCATGTGGGCCATGCAGGCGGAGAAGTTGTTCTGGCTTGAAGCTGCCAAACACCATTTCACTAAACTGGCCACCTACTACCTTGCGGATATGCAATTCCAGTTGGTTATTTTCGACGGCGGCACTGGCAATCGAATAACTGCGGGTGATGCCACTGGCGGTTAAATCCAGATATTGCCCCGGCAGGTAATTAAAACTCGCGGTAGGTGGTACACGCAGCCGTAATATGGCCACATCTGCCGTCGGAAATTGCATATCGGCAATTTTACATGGCAGTGTCTTTTTTACGATACTTGCCAGCTCGGGATAATATTCTGCATCGAGCTCCACGGATGTTTTCGCCCGACTGGTACAGGTCAGAACAATATTCTCTGCTTTCTCATCCTCGGTTAATACCGAGTAGGTATCTACAAACTCAACCTCACCGGCCAGCACCTTGGCCTTACAGGCACCACATTGTCCGGTACCACAACTGTGTTCCAGCACAATATTATTTTTCTGTGCGGCTTGCAGAAGCGATTGTTCGCCTTCAGCATAAAATGTGACACCAGAAGGGTGCAACTCAATCAAATTATCCATTACTCGCCCACCAACTTCCACTCACAATATAGATGCTATAACTGTGAATCTAGTATGCATTTTTGTTTATAAACCCACGAAAAATAGTGAAAAATACGATCTTTAAATCTAACCACAAGCTCCAACTACGAATATATTCGAGGTCAAACTCTACTCGACGTTCCATCTTCTCCAGAGTATCAGTTTCACCTCGCCATCCATTAACCTGAGCCCAGCCCGTAATTCCTGGTTTAACTTTATGGCGAAGCATGTAGCCTTTAATTAACTTACGATACTCTTCATTATGGGCGACCGCATGTGGACGAGGACCAACGATCGACATGTCACCCTTTAACACATTAATAAACTGCGGGAGTTCATCCAATGACGTCGCACGTAAAAAACCACCGATACAGGTCAATCGACTGTCGCCTTTAGTGGCTTGTACAACTTTATCACCATTTTCCATTACAGACATCGACCTGAATTTCCATATTTCTATAGATTTACCGTCGATACCATATCGCCGTTGTTTGAAAACAACAGGACCAGGTGATGTCAACTTGACAGCAACAGCGATTATGATCAGAACGGGAGAAATTAAAACTGTAATCATAGAAGCCAAAACAATATCTTCAATTCGCTTTATAATTGCATTTAAGCCAAACATCGGCGTATCGAAAATTGAAATCAACGGAACACCATTCACGTCTAATGCCCGCGAATGTAATAGATTAAAGGTAAAAACATCAGGCACGAGCAAGACTGAGCAGGTAGTATCTGAAAGTTCTGAAATCAAGTAGCGGATTCGTTTTTCTTGATTCATGGGTAAAGCTATATAAATGCGATCTAGCACACCGGCTCTAGCATCATTAACGAGTTGTTCCAACTCACCCAAAACAGGTAGCGGCTCTGTGCCAATCATTCGATGACCTTCGCCTAGATCATCATAAAAGCCAAGCACTTTAATACCCAACCACGCAGAGGATTGAATCTGCTCAGCAAGATGAAACGCAACCGGATTAAGACCAACAATTGCAGCCATTCTCTGGTTATATCCTTTTGAGCGCATATAACCGATAGCGGAGCGGAGAAGCAGTCTTACCATGCTCATCAGGATCAAGGCTGAGACATACCATTTAAGTTGTAGCTGCAAGTCCAGTGAGGGTAAAAAATCACTGTAAAAACCCATCAGGCTTGAAACTGAAAAACTAGCTGACCATATGATTACCGCTTGCTTTATTTCTCTGGTTACGCCGATACCACGCCATGAACGATAAAAATCACTCCCTTCTGCGATAAGTTGAAAGAGAACCAGTGTGCTCAATAAACAGACCCACGAAGCCATAGTCCAACGTTGATCATTCAATTGAAATAACACAATCAGGCTACCCGCGATCAATGCCACATCAAAGAACCGCTGGAGAACAGCTATTGTCGAAGCGTTTGATCTCAATACCCCGTGCTTAATTGGTGGCATATTCAGTGCTCCTTTATATTTTATATGGTCATAGGTCAATTGCTAATCAGCATTGACTCCCTAACTTCTTATTATTTTTTATCAATAATACCTGCAGGCTCCGTCAGCGTATAAAGGCCATATTTTCTTCCCAGCATTTGGCCACCGTCACGGGTCAAAGGAATCCATACGATAGAGCCAACTCGTGTCGTCGGATGAACGAGAAGGAGATCCAATGGAATACTTACGTAGAACCCCTTAGTAAAGCTCCCCTCGCCATACTCTTCGGCACTCACATCAGTAATAGTAGCAAACGCTCCCGCGATAATGCCGCTATCGAATCGTCTGGAAAGATCCAAGGTAAAACCTTTATCCTCGGCCAAATACTGACCAACGCTTATTTTAGCCAGCGTTGATTCTAGCAATGGTATCTGCCAGTAAAGAGTAGCGTGTCCTGTCTTAGCTGTGTAGTCGGCCAGTTTCAGCGTATTATTCCAGTCGCGTTGGCGAACATAGTTTCCATCGACACCTAATGCCCAGCTTGCCCCATATGGCCGGTATAAAAATTCGGCACCAGCCCCGGCATACATCATTTCCAGATAACCAGTATATGCTTGGGCATACAGGTCCTGCTTTAATTCATCCATCCACGATGCTTGTAAATTGTTCAGCAGCAAGTCTGAAGATGCAACATATTCACGAACATGTGTTCTAACTCGAGGGAGGTCCGTACCATCATTCGGTGGTGCCGTATAATTAAACTTATCGAAGTTATCAACCCAATTCAAATAGATAGTACTGGTTAACCACATGTTGCTATTCACATGAAAGTCAGCACTCGTATTCAAACCAATCTGATATAAATAAAATGCTTCCGGACCACCCCATGATTGTTGCAAGGTCGGAGTGAACGAATAATCAAACGGCGATTTATTAGAGGAATAAACCATGCTGCCAGCTATTGGCTCTGGAGATTTATTATTCTTTACTTCGGTACCCTGCTGACCAAGATATTCACCAGAATATTTAGCTTCCAATTGCTCAGCAACAACTGTTCTTTGCTCGACAGGCAAGCCTTCTCTTGTGTCAATGAACTTATATGTATCGGCCGTATCAGTTAAGCTATTGTTCAGTATGATACTTGCACGTTGATCGGCTTCACTACGATATCGATATTTTTTCTGTTCACCCATGACAGTGACAACGCTATTTTTGTCATCGACATATATCTCAGGATTACTAATTCCAGCGTTGTTTGTTAATGCAGAGCCCACTTCATCCCAATTGACTGAATTGTCTACGTCAGACTTAGCTTGGTATTCGTGACGCGGTTCGTCAACATTCACATTGGCTATATCATTAAAGTTTGTTTGTAACGAAAATCCCCACATCAGGGTGTTGCCACGTTGGTAACTTATTGTGGTATCCAACAGGCTTGTTGCTTTATAAACCAGGCCAACATTTATTGGTGTTGATTGATTAATAACACCCGCATATTCTTGGCTGTAGTCATTTCCATCATATTCGACTTTAACACGCAATGGTTTCCATGGTGTTTGATACTCGATGCCACCAAACAATGCCGCTGAACCATGAAACATATTGCCCAATTCAAAATCACCCGGAATACCATTAAATCCAGGGCGAATACAGAACGACTCCTTATAGTTACAGAATGGGTTGGATATATTCGCACTCTCTGCCATATTCCCCCAGCCCATGCCCAAAGTGAAGTCGATATCCCCCCAACGCTTTGACGCCGCGAGATATTCGCTATCAAATAAACCTGTGCCCGCAAAGTCTCTAACACCAAAAACGGTTTGGGGTGCCCAATATCCTTCATCGAGTAACTTAAATTTAAAATCGATGCCTTTATCCTTGTGACTTTGATCGCCACTAAAACCTGGATTGTAACTATAGGGTTTAGTTCTAGTGTCGGTATAACGAAGTGTTGTTTCCAGCCAATCATAAATTTGAACAGAAACTGCCCAACGTCGATACTCTTTGCTGTCGTGATAACTTGCGCTGAATTCACCATCTCTAGCCATACGAGCGGATGGCATCTGTAATAAACCCACACCACCAAAATCCGATTGCGAAGGCTCACTGCGGTCGAATCGTGACGGCATTGTTTCGGAATGTGTGGTATTTGAAATAGCTAGAGCTATCAGACTCAAGGAAAATACAGGCAACTTCATCATAGGGTAGTCCGGGCAGCAATCAGCTTGGCAATACGCAGGTTGAGATCAGAATATTCGGCAGGAAGTGTGCCATCGGCAAAGCCGACCAGGAGTGCAGCTCCGGCCATCGGCTCCCGATGCAGCTTATTCCAGTAGGCAATCGGCACTTGCTGCACCCGGCCATCGGGCTGGCATAGCATCACTTGAGTCTGCTCAGCTCCGGTGAAGTACTCTCGTCCCTGAAGATAAGCGGCCACGTCTTGCCCCGGAACCAAGCTGACGCTTGCCGGGCTGGCCATCAGGCCATAGAGATGAACCTGAGGTTCACGGGCAGCCAGCAGCAGCCGGTAATTTCCAGCTAGCAGCGGATTGGCTTCAGTACGAATGCGCACCCAGTCCGGATCCAGTTTTGCCTCTAGGCGACCC
Source organism: Pseudaeromonas pectinilytica (assembly GCF_054780855.1). Classification (NCBI taxonomy): domain Bacteria; kingdom Pseudomonadati; phylum Pseudomonadota; class Gammaproteobacteria; order Aeromonadales; family Aeromonadaceae; genus Pseudaeromonas; species Pseudaeromonas pectinilytica. The sequence continues at coordinate 37,159 of NZ_BAAGVN010000034.1, read as the reverse complement.
GCCACAACCAGGCCGCTGACCAACTGCAACATCAGCCGACTGTTATAGGCAAGCGTCGGTTGATAGTCCTGCTCCGCCGTCAACATCAGCGTCGTCAGCCGCTGAATCAACGCCTGCTGCTCGGCCTGGATTTTCCGATCCTGTTCCGCATTGGTGATCCGGCTGGCAGGCCAATAGATGGCCTCCGGGTGGGTTAATTGTCCCAAAGCGGCATCCAGGCGGCTCCCTTCAGCAAGGCTCAGCTCTTGGCGCTGATCCGCGGCAGGTCCCTGGACCTGGATTTCAACCGCTGCAGCAGCGCTGGTCCACAACAGGGCGCCCATGATACATAGCGTGGCTTTCATAATCTGGATTCTCACAGCGGTTTAAGCAGAGTAAATTCGATGACAGGCAGCTGTGGCCCCAACTGTTGCTGGCTGACCAGCACATCACCCGCTTGCGGATCGATCCAGAAGTGGTTCGACCACTGCTCGCCGGTCTGCAGATCCTGGACCTGCTCTTCCAGATGCAACAGGCTCACCGACTTGCCCAGGATCTCTTTGGTCTCCAGCTCACGGCGGAACAGGGTCGCTTGCAGCTGATGCCCACTCTCATCATCCTTGGACCACTCGGCACTGTATTGCCAACTCTGGCCCGTCGCCGGTATTGATAAGGCCGAACGCAGCGGATCCCGGCTCCGGTCGCTCATCCAGCGCAAATCGCTTGGCAAGCCGACCGTCTTGACCAGGCGCCCCTGCTCATAGACGAACAAGTTGCGATCGGCCGAGATCCACTTCAGCTGCTGCTGTTCTTCAAAAGCCAAGACCACAAAAGCCCGCGGAAGATCGCCAACGGTCAAATAAGCGCTGGGATATGGGATATCAGCAATAGTCTGAGCAGAAACAGTGACATCTGGCGTACCGAGCGTAACCAGTTTGATAGTTTCCACATAATTGTTTGATTGCTGGCTGCAACCGGCAATGAAAGCCAAGCAGCAGTACAACGCGCGATATGACAGTTGATTCATTAGTAGCAATTACCCAGTGACAGCTTACCTGAGCACAATTTCTCAAGGGTCCCGAGATTGATGACAGGTAAATTGTCAAAAACAAGAAACCACCCATAACCTCTGACATCGCAAAGACACAGAGGTATGGGTGGTAATACGATTACTTGGTAGTAGTCGTCGTGGTCGTGGTCGTGGTGACAGTACTATTACTAGTGCTATCAGATGCAGCGATGGCAATAGCCAGGGCCGCAGCAGAGACGCCGGCGATACCAGCAGTCGCACCCTTGCTCAGCTTGGCGCCATCAGCACCAGCCGCTGCTGATGCGTTACCCGCTACCAGCACCAGGGCTGCTGCCAGGGTAGTCATGATTTTCTTCATCCGTGTTTCCTCTATTTAGTCACTTCAGTAAAAACAGGTTATTGCCATGATTTATCACTTGCATGATAAATAGCAGCAAAAACCATGCCTCAGGGTATAGTCAATCGACGACGCTTCGCAAATGATTTGTCAATTGACCTTGTTCACAATTCGAGCATGACACACATCCCCTGATTGTGGTTATTCGTTGTGGTGAACCTTTATCCGTTCGTGGTGAGCTTGTCGAACCATTCCCCTTCGACAGGCTCAGGGCGAACGGTGTGAACATCAATCGCGAGCTTCGCTTGCTCCTACAACTGCAAGAGCATTTTAATCAATAGCTTCATTTGCTCCTACAACTGCAAGAGCATTTTAATCAATAGCTTCATTTGCTACTTCAACGGCGAAAGCCAGCAATGCTTCAATCACAATAAACCATGCGTGCGATTACGCTTCGCTAATCGCACCTACAAGAGCCTGAGCCTTTTGTCGACGCAGGGCGTGGCGGAGCAATACCAGCATCACGCCCAACATGCCGCCAAGTATGCCGCCGAGCACCACTATCAATGCGCGCTTGGGTTTGGCTTTCTCTTCCGGCACCACGGCGGGATCCAAGGTTTTAAAAACATACTCCTGATTCACTTCAGCCAGCATCAAAGTTTTAGTTTGCTCTTCAATTAACTTATAGAAGACAGTCTGCATATCGGCGACCGAAGTCTTCTCTAACTGCACTTTGAGATAGGCAATATTGCGTTGGGTCTCATCAATATCTTTTTGCTTCATCACCTCATTTAAATCAGCCACCAGCCAGTCCACCCATTGCTTGGCAACCTCAGGCGCATAGTATTCGATACCAATAGTGACCAGCCCACTCTTCTTATCCTGCTCGGCCGTCATCAACTGGCTAAATGCTTTGTACATTTCCCAATCCGAGGGCTTGGGTTGCTTGGGTGGATCCACCTTGCGCACCCAGGTTCGGGTCTGTTCATCGTACAAATCGGGGTCGATGCGGACCTTATCCCCCAGTTTATTGGCCCCCAGGGTCGCCATCAGCGGCACCGCCAACTGATGGCGCTGAATAAAGCCAGCAACAAATTGCCGAGATTTAGCCACTTCAATCGCTAGCCCCACCTTATCGATGCCACCACCGCCGAGATTGATGCCCGCCAGACTGGCCAAGCCACCCAATTGCCCGGCCAGAGCACTCAAGCCCCCGCCTTGCTGCTCCGATGATGGTGCCAGCTTGGCTTCCGCGCCATACGTGTTGGGTAACCACAGGGCGATGGCCACGGCGATAGCCGTACATAAAAACCCACAACCAAGGATCCACCAACGCCCCTGCCACAAGGCACGAAATAATTCAGCTAGGTCGATTTCATCATCGCCTGCCGGATAGGACAGCGACGGAATTTTGGGCTCGACCGATTTGGTTTGCATTGCTTGAGTCATGTTCTCTCGATCATTCATTCGATGCTAAAGAAGCGAGCGGGCGTTCCCGCTCGCGGATTAGTCCTTGATAGCGGCCCAGGCGACACCCAACTGGTACATCATCTGGGTCGCAGTCGACCAGGTACTCAGGCTATCCAGATAATCACTATCCACCGGGGCCACAATGGTATCGCCGGGCTCCAGGGCTTGATTACTGCGTGAGAACCAGTAGTTGCTGCCTGGCAACATCACAGCACCATTCGCCTTGATGACATAGATACGGTCGGTATCAGCCTGCTTCTTGGTGCCTCCCGAGCGATCCAGATAATCCTGGATCGACAGCGCAGGATCGAAGACATGGGATGTCGGCATCTGCACCTGGCCTGCGACCGAGATGACATTCTGAAATTGGGGAACATAGAGCTTGTCGCCATTCTCCAACACCATGTCAGCACGCTTATCACCCTGAATAATGCTTGGTAAATTGATACTTAACCGCCCGACAGCTTGAGTCCGGTCCAATCGACTGACCAATTCGGACGCCTCTGCAGGCGATGAGGTGCGAGCGCCCAGACTACCGGTCTGCCGACGCAGGGTCATGGTAGCAATCTCTTCTTGCAATTGTTCTTTGATATAAGCCAGACGATCAGCCTCTTGGCGACGCAGGGATTCACGGGCGAAAACGCTACCGTTGGCATAGCCAAATTCGGTAAGTCCTCCCGCTCGTTTGAGCAGGTTGCCCAAGGTTTCTCCACGACGGACTGAGTAAGTGCCGGGGAATTTCACCTCACCCAATAATTGGACCGTAGCTTGCCCACGCCAATCAGGGTTCGCGAGTACATTCAAGCTATCTTTGGATTGCACGCTAGGGGCCCCCCCCTTTGCCAGCTGTTCAATCGTTAATCGCTGATAAGTGAGTGATATATCGCCTTGAGCGGATTGATTGACTCGGGATAGTTCGGCGGCGAATGCGGTTTCCTGCAAGCCACCCGCAGCAAGCACTAGATCGAACTGCGTCATGCCGCGCGTTACCGGATAAACACCAGGATATTTCACCTCGCCACGAATTTCTGCAATTTGCACGGGATGGCTAATGGAGGATTGTGCTTTGAGCTTTTCAATCACAGGTCGCAGTAAAGACTCTCGGCTATCTGCAACGACATTTTCTGTCACCGTGGAGTTTTCTAGTTTAGACAGCGATAACTTACTGTTTTGAGTGACATCATCCCGGTCCACCACAGCTCCGGTCGCTTGATCAACCACGCTTGGATTTCTCAATTCGTTTTCAGCTTGCTTAATGTTGGCCTTCAGGTTTTGCTTGCTAGCCGTCGGCGAAAAAGTGGCCTGGATTTGATTCGAAAATACCAGCAGTTGATCCCGCGGTTGCAGCAGCAAATCGTCGCTCTCACCCGGTACGCTGATGGCGCGGCCCAGATTGAACTGGATCACTTCGATATCGTGGCGCGGATTGATTTCGCGCACCACCAGAGCGTAATCCAGATCGGCTGTGGCTTTCAGATCACGACGCGGATCTTTGAGCAGTTGGCTGATACGTATGCCTGGCTGGTAGCTGTAAGTCCCTTCGCGAACCACGGCGCCCTTGATGGCAATCGCTTTGGAGTATTCGGTGGTGGTTGGCTTGGCTTCGATCTTGTCACCATCACGAATGGTGAAGTTGCGATCCGTTCCGCTGGCCAGATCCAGATTGAACACCTGGGTGCCGTTTTCGCCGCGACGGGTGACCTTCACTTCCCGCAAGGCATCGGCCTTGAGGCCACCGGCTACCTCCAGCACACTACCAATGGCAGCCGGGCCCGAGAGTTCATAAATTGCCGGACGTTTGACTAGTCCAGCGACGGCCACCTCGGTTCCCTTGGTCGGAATAAAGATGGTATCCCCGGCGCGCAGGCGAATATCCTGCTCGGTATTGCCCCAGATCAGCATCTTGTACAGGTCAACATTCTGCACGATTTGACCGGCGCGCTTGACCTGGATCTTGCGCAGCGAACCCACGGTATCGATACCGCCTGCAATCTGCAGCGCCTGGCTCACCGTGGTCAAAGCGTTGACGTTATAGGCGCCTGGACGATAGGCATCACCCATCACGAAGATCTGCATGGTGCGCAGGGCACCAAAGCTGATCGCGGACTCGACACCGATAAACTGCTCGGCAATCCGTGATTGCAGGGTGTCGCTCACCTGCTGGAACGTCAGACCGGCAACGCTGATCGGCCCCAGTTTCGGAAACTCGACGCTGCCATCCCGATTCACCTTGAGTTTGTAGCTGGCGTTTTCCTTGCCATACATCTGCACCCGCAGCTCATCGCCAGGGCCGACCACATAATCATCGGGTACCGGAATATCGCTCAACGGGGTCAGGGAGGTCGGTTGCGCTGCAAAGACGTTATAGCCAAAGGGTTCAAGTCCAGAAGACGCAGTCCCCTGACGTTGGGTCGCCTGTGAGTTATCGACTACTCTCGGAGCTAATGTGGTCGGATTTGGGGCCGCTTGTGATGTCGCCCCCTGTTGCGATTTTAGCTGGCTCAGATCCATCCCGTATTGGGCGGCGACCGCCTCCTGCTGGGCAGGAGAGAGCTGACTAAACTGCGCCATGACATTGGCGGGAATTTCAGCGGAAGCCTGACCCACGGCCAGACCCAGACTCAAGCCCAGCAGGGCCATGCGCATTGTTGCTGCTCTCATTGTCACTGCAATCCTATGCTGTTGCTTTTACATCAAAAAAGCAGAGTTGCTGCCAACTCTGAAAAAGAAAAATCGTGATTGAATTAGTTGAAGCGGTACTCGTAGACCACACCACCAGAGAAGCGGTCTGCCGTGGGCGCACTGGCTTCACTGCCGGTCAGATTACCGGTGACCCGTCCGGCGAACACCGGCAACCGGTACTGGGCGACCAGGGTTTGATAGCGCTCTGCTGTCGCCGGGCTATTCTGATGCACAAATGCCGAGAAGGTGTGGTCATTATGTAACTGCAGATAGCCACCTAGCGAGACACGTTTGCCATCGACCGCATCGACAATCGCATTCCCCTTATGTTGCCAGAGCGCCTGAACCCCCAGATCGGCATTCGAGGTCGATTCCGGATCCGACTCCTGAGCTTCGGCAACCAGACGCAAGGACTCACGCCCCAGTAACCAGCGCGCATCCAGTCCCATCAGCTGATAATCCACGCCGCTTTGTCGATCATGGCCATATTCACCATATAGGCCACCGGCGCCGTCCAAGGGTAAGGGCGCCGACAAGCGCATATCCAGGGTCCACATACCATTACTACTCTGTTCAGAGGTGGCACTCTGGCCCGGCAACGTATCGGCGCCACCCAGCCATTGCTTATAGCTGCTGCCCAATTGCAGCCAGGATTTGGGCCGCAGCGCCACACGACTGGCCCACAGATAGTCGGCATCGACCTGGTTATCCTGCTTATCTATATCTTGCTTACCTAGCAGCGTCTCGGCCCACAGACTCCCCAACCATCCTGCAGAGGGGTGTTGATAGCTCAGCGACAGACCGGGAACCGACACCGCTTGTTGGCCAAAGCCAAAAGCCTGTTGCCAACCCGGGCCCCACCACCGCGACAGCCAACCCAGGCTCAGGGTAAAGTCACGGGCCCCGAAGGCCAGATAGCTATCTTCGAAATGCCAGTGATCGCTGCTATCCGCCGCTTGGCGATAACCGCTGCTCACCCGCATGGCAAACTGGTTTTCCATGATCTCGTGGCTGGCACGGATGCCGTACTCGGTATGCTCGCTGCCGCCAAAGCCATTCTGGCCCACGTCCGCATCATTTGCCCAAGAGAGGGTGAGATGAGAGCGACCGCGCCCCAAGCGCTCGCTATCCAGTCGGTACTGCACATGCCGGTAGGCGCTCTGTTCGGCTGAGTTCAGGGTTGCCGGATCCAGTTTGGCAAACTGATCCGCCAGCAATGACCAGCGCACCGGGAAGGTATTCAGCGGCAAACGGATGAAACCCCGATCCGCCAGATATTGCAGATCGCTGCGCAGGAATGGATCCTCGGCCTCAATCCAGGGCGAAGCACTGGATGGCAAACTGCAGAGTCCACAACCCACGATCAAGACAGAGACAACAAAACGCGACATAGAAAGGATGCCTGTTTTTAAGTGAAAGCAGAGGTGCTCGGGGCTCGAAACATCNTTTAGATATGGCTACCGCCAGTGGCTTACAGCTACCACATTGCATAAATAAATAAATAAATAAATAAATAAATAAATAAATAAAGTTTTTATACTAACCAGCTGATTAACAACAAAAAAATCAACTAGCACTCTTATCTGGGTGTCAATATTACCACGATTAGATAAAGGAACAAGCTTGGTGTGCAGTCTGTAGCTTCGAGTGGATCTGGTGGCGGCACCGACGCGCTATCACATCCGTTTATAATGACCACTCAAGCGTGACAGCATGACATGACACAGTGGGTTAACAACCGGCTAATTGAGTACATTCATATCATTAACAAACGTCAGTATTTGTAAATTTAGATATGGCTACCGCCAGTGGCTTACAGCTACCACATTGCATAAATAAATAAAGTTTTTATACTAACCAGCTGATTAACAACAAAAAAATCAACTAGCACTCTTATCTGGGTGTCAATATTACCACGATTAGATAAAGGAACAAGCTTGGTGTGCAGCCTGTCGCCTCGAGTGAATCTGGTGGCGGCGCCGACGTGCTATAGCATCTGTTTGTTGCGCGCAAAAAATAGACGAATCTTAAGGTGTTTTCCGAATCAATCAGCCGCCCTGTTCATTTTTCAAACTATTACCGCAATCGGTTTTCTACATAAAAAAACTTGACCCGAACTGCGGCTCACATAGAGTTGTCACTGGTTCGCGAAAGGCGTACCCAAGTTGCGGAATCATACAAAAATAAGGACACCCACGTGAATAAGAGACTCAAAATTACCACCCTTGCAGCCCTGACCCTGTCAGCCATGTATGCCAACGCGGCCAGTGAGCCGGCCGTGGTCTACGACTCCGCTGGCAAATTTGATAAATCCTTCAACGAAGCGGTCTTCCGTAACGGTGTCGAAGTCTACAAAAAAGACAAGGGCATCACGGTTAAGGAATTCGAACCGCAGAATGAAGCGCAGCGTGAACAGGGTCTGCGCCGTCTGGCCAGCCGTGGTTACGGTCCTATCGTGGCTGTCGGCTTTAACTTCGCCTCTTCTGTCGAGAAGGTCGCCGCTGAATTCCCGAAGACCCAGTTCACCATCATCGATATGGTCGTCGACAAGCCAAACGTCCAGTCCATCGTCTTCAAGGAGCATGAAGGCTCCTTCCTGGTCGGCGCTCTGGCGGCCATGGCCTCAAAAACCGGTAAGGTCGGCTTCGTCGGTGGTATGGATATTCCATTGATCCGCAAGTTCGCCTGTGGTTATGAGCAAGGCGCCAAATACGCCAATCCGAAGATGGAAATCTTCCAGAACATGACCGGCTCTACTCCGGCAGCCTTTGCTGACCCGGCCAAGGGCGCTGAGCTCGCCAAGTCCCAATTCGCCAAAGGCGCGGATGTGGTGTACGCCGCAGCCGGTGGCACCGGTATCGGTGTCTATCAGGCCGCCAAAGATGAAGGCAAGTTGGCTATCGGTGTCGACTCCAACCAGAACCACCTGCAACCGGGCACCATGCTGACCTCCATGGTCAAGGGTGTGGGTCTGGCAGCCTATACCACCTGGGACGACGCGGCCAAGGGCACCTGGAAACCAGGCGTCAAGGCACTGGGTCTGGCCGAGGGCGGTGTAGATTGGGCTCTGGATGACAACAACAAGGCGCTGATCACTCCCGAGATGAAAGCCAAGGTTGACGCCATCAAGGCCGATATCATCGCTGGCAAGATCCAGGTTCACGATTACATGGCTGACAATACCTGTAAGTACTAAGTCACCTGGCATTGCTTGAAAACCGGTCCCTCGGGGCCGGTTTTTATTGCCTATTCTCTCGTCATGACTCGCATATTCAGGAATTGAATCGTGGAACAGACTGATCGCTATGCCATCGAATTACGCGGCATCGATAAGCGCTTTGGTGAGGTACACGCCAACAAGCATATCGACCTCCAGGTTCGCAAAGGCAGTATTCACGGTATTGTCGGCGAAAACGGCGCCGGTAAATCCACGCTGATGAGCATCATCTACGGCTTTTATCACGCCGATAGTGGTGACATGCACATCGATGGCACCCCTTTTCGTCCTCACGGCTCCCAGGATGCCATTGCGGCCGGTATCGGCATGGTGCACCAACACTTCATGCTGGTGAACAACTTTACCGTTCTGGAAAACGTCGTCCTTGGCGCCGAAGGTGGCTGGAATTTGAATACCAGCCTGCGCAAGGCCGAGGTGCATCTCAAGCAGTTGGCGACCAGCTATGGGCTGGATGTTCCCCTGCATGAGAAAATCGAAGATTTACCTGTCGGCTTGCAACAAAGGGTCGAAATTCTCAAGGCCCTCTATCGCGGCGCCCGAATTCTGATCCTGGATGAACCGACCGGCGTGTTGACGCCCCAGGAAGCCGACCACTTATTTACCATACTGCGCAAATTGCGGGATCAGGGCACCACCGTGCTCCTGATTACCCATAAGCTGCGGGAAATACTGGCGATTACCGATCAGGTTTCCATCATGCGGCGCGGTGAGATGGTGGCTCATGTCGCCACCCAGGATACCAACAAGGAAGAGTTGGCCGAATTGATGGTGGGCCGCAAAGTGCGCCTGACCGTCGACAAGGGCGATGCGGCTCCCGGTCAGCCACAACTGAGCGTGAAAAATCTCAGTTATGTCGACGCTGCGGGCGTCACTCGCGTCAAGTCGGTGAGCTTCGATGTCCGTCGCGGTGAAGTGGTCGGCATCGCCGGTGTCTCCGGCAATGGACAATCAGAGTTGCTCAGCCTGCTGGGCGGCATCCTCCAGCCGAGCGAAGGGGAATTCTGGATTGGCGCCCATCAGGTTAGCCATGCCCATCCGGTCGATCCGCGCGGTGTGCGGGCTTTCGGCCTGGGCCATGTTCCCGAGGATCGCCACAAGATGGGTCTGATCAACCGTTTCGAGGCCCAGGAGGCGTTCGTCCTCGGTTATCACCACGAAGCCATGTACAACCAGGGCCTGTTGCAAAACAAGGCGGCGATCCTGACCGATTGCCAGGAGAAAATGACCAAGTGGGATGTCCGCCCGCCCCTGCCGACCCTGAAAACCGCCAACTTCTCCGGCGGCAACCAACAAAAGCTGGTGATTGCTCGCGAAGTGGAGCAGGACCCGGATGTGTTGCTGATTGGCCAGCCGACCCGGGGCGTCGATATCGGTGCTATCGAGTTTATCCACCAGCAAGTGATTGCCATGCGCGACAAGGGCAAGGCGGTGTTGCTGGTATCGGTAGAACTTGACGAGATACTGGCGCTCTCTGACCGTATTCTGGTCATTGCCGACGGAGCCATCGTCGGAGAGCTGGATGCCAAAACGGCAGATGAACGCACCATAGGCCTGATGATGGCCAATATTGTTCCGGAACACCTGCAAGCGCAGGCTACCGAGGAGGTTACCCCATGAGCCAGGCACGCGTTCCTGCTTGGATCACCGTCGTCCTATTACCCGCTATCAATATCCTGATGGCGTTTTTGGTCTCGGCAATCCTGTTTTATTACCTGGATATCAACCCGCTGGAAGCCGCCACTATCATGTGGCAGGGTGCTTTCAGCTCCGGCGAAGGTATCGGTTTTACCCTCTACTACGCCACCGGCTTTATCTTTACCGGTCTGGCGGTCGCGGTGGCGTTTCACGCCGGTTTGTTCAATATCGGCGGCGAAGGCCAAGCCTATATTGGCGGACTGGGGGTGGGACTGGTCTGCCTGTTCCTCGGTGATACCCTGCCCTTCGTGGTGTTACTGCCGCTGGCCATTCTGGTCGGTGGCCTATTTGGTGCCGCCTGGGCCTTTATCCCGGCCTGGTTGCAAGCCAAACGCGGCAGCCACATCGTCATCACCACCATCATGTTCAACTTCATCGCCTCCTCGCTGATGGCCTATCTGCTGGTCGATATCTTCAAACCGGCCGGGACCATGGCTCCCGAAAGCCGGGTCTTTGCCGAGATGTCCTGGCTGCCGAAGCTCAGCGATCTGTTAGCGGCGATTGGCATCGAGATGACACCCACACCACTGAACATCAGCTTCTTCTGGGCGCTGATCTGCGCCTTGCTGGTGTGGTTGTTTATCTGGCGCAGCCGCTGGGGCTACGAGTTGCGTGCCGTTGGCGCCAACCAAAGCGCCGCCGCTTACGCCGGGATCCACTACTCCAAGGTGGTGATCCTGGCCATGGTGATCTCCGGTATGCTGGCAGGTTTCTTCGCCTTGAACGTACTGCAAGGCGAGTTGCACCAAATCAAACTCAACTTCGTGGAAGGCTTTGGCTTCACCGGTATCGCGGTGGCCCTGATGGGTCGCAATCATCCCATCGGTGTCATTTTGGCCAGTTTGCTGTTCGGCTTTTTATATCAGGGCGGCGCCGAGCTGAGTTTCGAGTTCGGGGTCGACCGTAACATCGTGGTGGTATTGCAAGGCCTGGTCATCCTCTTCTCCGGCGCACTGGAGCACATGTTCCGTCCACGCCTGGAAGCCGCCTACCTGAAGTTGACCCATAAGGCCGAGGTGTAATCATGTTCGAAACCTTGATTCTGATGCTCGACTCCACCATCCGGGTCGCGCCACCGCTCATCTTCGCCGCCATGGCCGGGATGTTTTGCGAACGCTCCGGGGTGGTCAACATCGCCCTGGAAGGCAAGCTGCTGGCTGCCGCCTTCGCCAGTGGCGCCGCCGCCGCGGTTACCGGCTCCGCCTGGATGGGCCTGCTCGCCGGGGTAATGGTCTCCATGGCGTTTGCCCTGCTACACGGCTTTGCCACTATCACCCACCGCGGTGATCAGGTGGTCAGTGGTATGGCCATCAACATTCTGGCCGTCGGTCTGACCGTCACCCTGGGCCGCTACTGGTTCGATCAGGGTGGGCAAACGCCTGCTCTCTCCGGTGATGCGCGCTTTGCGCCAATCCAGTTCCCCTTCGAGAAGGAGCTGGCGGATGTGCCGGTGATCGGTCAGCTCTATTCCGAGCTGGCCAGTGGCCACTCCATGCTCGAGTACCTGGCGCTGGCGATCGTGCCTCTGGCCTGGTGGGTGTTGTTCCGTACCCGCTTCGGCCTGCGCTTGCGCGCCGTGGGTGAGGCTCCGGCTGCGGTCGATACCGCAGGCATCTCGGTAGTCCGCCTGCGCTATACCGCCCTGCTGATCGGCGGTCTGCTCGCCGGCATTGGTGGCACCTACCTCGCGGTAGCGCAAACGGCCCAGTTCATCCCCAACATGAGTGCTGGCAAAGGCTTTATGGCACTGGCGGCTCTGGTGTTTGGCAAGTGGCGTCCTTGGCCTGCGATGGGCGCTTGCCTGTTGTTTGGCTTTCTGGATGCGGTCGCCATCCGACTGCAGGGGGTCGAAGTGCTGGGATTTGTCATTCCAGTCCAGTTTATCGAAGCGGTTCCCTACATGTTGACTGTGTTCCTGCTGGCCGGATTTATCGGCAAGGCAGTCGCCCCCAAGGCATTGGGGACACCTTATGTCAAAGAGCGAGAATAACCCTGCACCCTGACGTTTCAGGCCCACCCAGGTGTGGGCCTTTTTATTATCCGCAAAACAGTTGTGACCAAACCGGGGCTGACATCTGGAATTAGCCCTATTTTTTGACATCCTCCCCCCACCTTCGCGCTTCGCGCATCAGGAGGGGGATTCCCATTACTGGGTGATAGCTGCTCGCGCAGTACCGGGTTCCTGCTTCATCGGGCGGCCTGATTGCACCACTCCTCCACAGGCTAAAACGGCGTGTCCCGCCGCTAAAATATTGCGAGCGCCGTTCACATCGGCGTTCGCCTCATAGCCACAAACAAGGCATTTAAACTGGCTTTGCGTCTGGCGGTTATCCTTCGCTGTGTGACCACAACAGGCGCATATCTGGCTGGTATAAGCAGGATTGATTGCCAACACATGGCCACCTCGCTATGTCTGCTTGTACTCAAGCTGACGGCGCAGCTCAAACCAGCCCTGATCCAATATCGAACGATTCAGCCCTGATTTTGCCCGGACGTTGCGCCCCGGCTGGCTGGTCGTGCCCGCTGCCGATTTTGACATGCTGGCAACCTTCAAATCCTCAATGACGATCATCGCGTGGTTTTTGCTGATTGTCGTTGTGACCTTATGAAGGTAATCGCGGCGGGTATTGGCGATATGCGAATGCAGGCGCTGGATCTTGGCTTTCTGCTTCTTCCAGTTGCTGCTGAACTTTACCTTTTTGCTCAACTGGCGCTGTAGCCTGGCCAGCTTGACCTGATTGGTTTTGAAGCTGTTGACAGGCTCAAACACCGTGCCATCTGACAGGGTTGCGAGCTTGGCGATACCGGCATCGAGGCCGACCATTGAGCCGGACGGGTGAGCAGGCTCTGGAAGCTCTTGCTCGACCTGAAATGAGATATACCAATGCCCGGCAGATTGGCTGACGGTCGCGTTCTTGATCTTCCCTTCGACTGGTCGGGACTGGCGGAACTTGACCCACGCCAGACCGCTTGGCAGCTTCACCCGCCCTTTTTCAAGGCGGCAATACTTGTCGAAGTTGACGAACCGGATTGAGTCTCGGTTGTCGTTTTTCTTCTTGAAAACGGGAGCCTTGGCGACGAGTTTTTTGTCAAAACAGCGCATCCACGCGCCGTGCAAGTCCTTGAGTTTCTGCTGGAGATTGTCGGTATATGCCTCGGCCAGAAAGGCCATTTCTGGGTCTTTCTTCCAACTGGTGAGCATTCGATTCAGTTCAAAAGCAGAAGGCAGTTTTTCGCCAGCATCCAGAATGCGCTTTGTCTCTGCAAGCCCGAAATTCCAGACATAACGAGCACAACCGCCCAACTGGCGCAGGCGTTGCGCTTGTTGTTCGGTCGGTTCGAGTCGGAATCTGTAGGCTTTCAGAATTTGCATTCAACGCTCAGTGTGTAGCAATATCTCTTCTCGGAATTACACCTAACAGAGTCACCAAATGCAAGTCATGCACATCAATAAATCACGCCACACTGCTTATCTTCTCCATGTTCACTTGGTGTTTGTGACCAAGTATCGAAAAAAAATATTGGGTGGTTTACACATTGCCGCATTCAATCAGTATGCATCTGAGGTTTGCAAAGACTTTGGCGCAGAACTGAAAGAGTGTGACGGAGAGGCTGACCACGTTCATATGCTGATTGAGTACGGGCCGACCGTGCAGTTATCTGTGTTGGTCAACTCATTGAAGGCGGTCACATCAAGGCGACTGCGTAATGAATTTTTGGACTTGAGAGGGGCTTACAGCAAGCCCGTGCTCTGGTCACGCTCCTACTTTGCTGGCTCTTGCGGCGGGGCGCCGTTGGAGGTGATTAAGCAATACATTCAAAACCAGCGGGGCTGACGCCCCGGCGAAATTCCCCTCCCACCTACGTCGGAGGGAGTCCCCTTTCGTCAAAAAAGATGGCATAGTGTTCGGCCACCAGGATTTGTGAAGGATACGCAACGAGATGGAACGCAAGATTCTTCTCACCGACTGCCCCGATGCCAAGGGGCTGATCGCCAAGATCACTAATATTTGCTACAAGCATCAGCTCAATATCATCAAGAACGATGAATTTGTTGATCATGAACAGGGCCGTTTCTTCATGCGCACCGAGCTCGAAGGCCGGTTCAATGACGAAACTCTCCTCGAAGATCTGGATGACGCGCTGCCGGAAGGTAGTGATCGTCGTCTGGTTCCCGCTGGCCGCAAGCGGCTGGTGATTCTGGTTACCAAGGAAGCACACTGCATCGGTGACATTCTGATGAAGAGCTACTCCGGCGCGCTGGATGTGGATATCGCCGCCGTGGTCGGCAACTACGACACCTTGGGCGATCTGACCGAGAAATTCGGCATTCCGTTCCATACCGTCAGCCATGAAGGCCTTTCCCGGGAAGAGCACGAGCAGCAAGTTCGCGCCATCGTCGATCAGTACCAGCCCGATTATGTGGTGCTGGCCAAGTATATGCGTGTGCTGACCGCCAGCTTTGTTGCGGCTTATCGTCGCAAGATCATCAACATCCACCACTCGTTCCTGCCAGCGTTTATCGGCGCACGCCCCTATCAGCAGGCCTTTGATCGTGGTGTAAAGATCATCGGGGCCACCGCCCACTTCGTCACTGACGATCTGGATGAAGGTCCGATCATCGAGCAGGATGTCATTCATGTCAGCCATGCCTTCAGCGCCGAAGACATGGCCAAGGCCGGGCGAGATGTCGAGCGCTCTGTGCTGTCGCGGGCGCTGTCCCATGTGCTGGATGAAAAAGTCTTTGTCTACGGCAATAAAACCGTAGTGTTCAAGTAATGCATAGGGCTCCTTCGGGAGCCCTTCTTCTTGCTGCCATCGGTAAATAGCCCGTCCTGCAGCCGGGTTTTTGCTGTGCTCTGATGGAACCGTCGATTAGACTCATAACAGTGCGGCTTGCTGCTATCACATGAGGTGAGATTATGAACGAACGCAACATCATCAGTGCCGTTCTCCTGGGTGCCCTACTCTGCGTCGGTATGGCGACCATGGGCTTGTTGCTCTCGGAGGGCCTGATCAAGTTCCGGGATATGGAGCGCAGTGTCTCGGTGAAGGGATTATCGGAGCGCGACGTCAGTGCTGATGTTGCCATCTGGCCCATCCGCTTTACCGAAGTCAGTAACGATCTCAGTGAACTGTACGGCTCCCTCGATAGTAAAAACGAAAAAGTGACCGCCTTCTTGCGGCAACAAGGGTTCAAACCGGATGAAATTTCAGTCTCTGTGCCCGGCATCCAGGATCGCCAAGCCCAGGGATTCTCAGAGGAGCAGGTGCGCAATGGTCGCTACGCCGGGGTCTCGACTCTCACGGTGTACAGCACCGATATCGAGATGGTGCGCAAGGCCATGAGCAGTCTGATGCTGCTGGGGCAAAATGGCATCGCCCTCAACGGCCAGGATTATGATGCCAAGACCCAGTTCCTGTTCACCGGTCTCAATGCCCTCAAACCGCAAATGATTGAAGAAGCCACCCGCAATGCCCGGGAAGTAGCGGAGAAGTTTGCCCGAGATTCCGGCAGCAAGCTCGGCAAGATCAAACGCGCCAATCAGGGGCAATTCAGTATCGAAGATCGCGACAGCAATACCCCCTACATCAAGAAGGTGCGGATCGTCGCCACCGTGGAGTATTACCTGACCGATTAACGGTGCAGTGGCCAGCTTAAACGACGAAGGGCGAACTCTGCAGTTCGCCCTTAGCATTTATGTCGCGCCATTCAGCAGAACTAGGAATATTACAAGGGCAGCGCCACGCCGTTGGCCGTGGCTTTTCCGCCGGTCAACTTCAGCTGGCTACTGAGTTTGCCGTCGTTACCCTGTTTGACATAACCCTGGCTGAGCATGGGTTTGAGCATCGCCTCACCGTTGGGGAGTTGGGCCACCAACTCCGGCATGGCCACCAGATCCAGCTGTGCCTGCAGGCGTTCCAGCAACTGCGGCAAACCGAGCACAGGACGCTGATCGGCGCTCAAGGCGACATTTCCCTGAGCGTGGAAATTGGCCTTGTTGTAATCCAGAGTCAGGGTATCGAGTGTCACCGCCAATCCCTTGCTGGCAATTTGCTGCATCGCCGCCAACGTCTGCATTTGTCCCAGCGTAGAGGCTTGCTGGCTTTGCAACAGCGCCAGGTAGCCCTGTTTATCGATATTCTGCAGATCCAGCCCCAGCGCCATCTTGTCGATGGTGAAGTTCTGCTGCTGTCCCTTCATCTCGACCAGTTCCACCTTGCTGTTGAACTGGATATTCAAGCGCCGATCGGCCTCACTGCCCTGCTCTGCAATGGCCCCTTGCCCATCCCATTGCTGCAGGGTGAAATTCTGCTCCGGTGACACATACCGCACCCCGGCGAGTTGAATGTGATAAGCGGGAGATAGCCAGATACCGGCATTGTTTTCAAAGCGAATCTCGCTGCGTACTGGCGCCAGGTGCAGCAGTTGGGTCGCCTCGTTGCCCGCACTCATGCCATCCCATTCCAGCTGGATATCCACCTGCTGATCCAGCGTGCCGCTGGCCTGCAATTTCAGCAGCGCAAACTCGACACGCCCCTCGTCCGTTACCACCTTCCAGGGATCCAGGCGCACATCGCCTTGCAGATGTTGGTTGATGGCATTGAACTGCCAGTTCACCTGATGAGGCAGACTTTGCAGCTTGGCTTTCTTCAGCCAGCTGGCCAGTGAGCCGCGGGAGCTATCAACCTGGGCCTGTCCCTGAATCGTCAAGGCCCCAACCCCCTGCTGCACCTGGATAAACAGCTCCAGCGGCTGTGGCTCACCCTGCAGATCGGCCAGGAACGGCGCGTAGTGTTGTACACGCTCCGCGGAGAGTGTCACATGCAAGACACCATCCCGATGCCAGAGTCCCGCATCACCGGGCTGCCATTCAACCTGGGTACCTGGCTGCTGGTTCCACAGTTGCATGCGCTGTTGCAACTGCTGGTCATAGATATTTCCTGTCAACCAGCAGGCGCCCAAATAGCCCGCGCCCAGTACGAAAACGCCTACTACCGCGGCAATCCCTGTCTTGTTCATCCGGTGATCCCTGTGCTTTATGTTGTCAGCGCCGAGGCATGCGTATTGGCATAAACTCCGGCTGTCGATTATTTCCGCAATACTGTTACTGCCGAGCTGAAATTTGTCTAGCTTTCATACTGTTAAATGCAACGGCCAGCACAGTGTCACAGCAAGGGACTAAACAGATAGAGCAGGTTTTCCAACAACCGCTTGCGCCAGGGCCGTTTGCTCCAATGGCTCAGATAGAGTCGGGAGGCTTGCGCCATATAGTGCTGCTGCAGAGCCAGCAGCTCGGCAGCAAATTGCGGATCATCCAGTAACAAGGTGGTTTCAAAATTGAGCCAGAAGCTGCGCCGATCCAGATTGACCGATCCCACCAGCGCCAACTGCTCATCAACCATCACACTCTTGGTATGTAACAACCCTCGCCGAAAGCGATAGATTTCGACCCCGGAGCTGAGCAGTTCGGTCAAAAACGCATCGCTGGCATGACGCACCATAAAGGAATCCCCTCGGGCCGGCAGTATGAGCTGCACCTGCACCCCCCGATCCGCCGCCGAGCGCAGCGCCGCCACTAAAGGATCATCGGGTACAAAATAGGGGGTGGTCAGCACCACCCGTCGCCTAGCCTGATAGATAGCCAGCAACAGGATCTGCTGGATACAATCGCCCCCGGTAAAGGGGCCGGAAGGGATCAACTGCAGATGCTGATCCCGCTCGTCATCAAACGCCGGGTTATGCTGCTGCGAGTCCAACAACCGCTCACCCGTCTCCATCTCCCAATCACGCACAAACAGCGACCAGATCAGCGGGACAATTGGCCCCTGCAGCCGCAACATGACATCGATCCATTGGCCGACCCCGGCACTACGTTTGAAAAAACGCGGATCGACCAAGTTCATCGAGCCGGTGTAGGCCACCCGATCGTCGATCACCACCAGCTTGCGGTGCATGCGCAGATCCTGGCGTTGCAACGGCATACGCCAGGCGCCGGCGGGCAACACCTCCACCAGCTTAACCCCGGCCGCTTGCAGGCGCTCAGGCCAAGGCCCCTTGAAAAATCCAGCGCTACCCACCGAATCCAGCAACAGACGACAATCCACGCCGCGAGCAGCCGCATCGATCAGCGCCTCGGCCACCTGATCCGCCCAGCCTCCTGCTTGCCAGATGTAGAACTCCAGATAGCAGGAAGCCGAAGCCTCACGGATATCCTGTGCCAGCGCAAACAGGATGGCATAGGGCTCGGTCAACAATTCAACCCGGTTGCCACTGAGCATGGGGGAGCCCAAGCGGCTATCCACCAACTCCGACAAGGGTCTGGCGCCTTCGGTCGCCATGGCCGGTTGGCGTGGGAAATGGGAAACCAGCTCGCTGATCCAGCGCGCATAGGGTTCATACATGGCACGGGCTCGCTCCACGCGCTTACGGCCCAGGCGGATTTCGCCAAATAGCAGATAGAGTGAAATTCCCAGGATCGGAATGGTAAAGATCAGGGTCAACCAGGCCAGGGAGACACCGATGGCACGTCGAGTCATCACCACCCGCAGCACTATGATCACCACCAGCAGCGTGTAGCTGATAAAGGCCAACATACCGAGCAGGTCATACAGCATATCCAGTAGATCGGTTCGCGGTCGCATGATCAATCTCCGATGAGGGTTCCGTTCGCTGCAGGCTGTTGTCCAGACCCAGGAGTGATATTATGCCGCCAGCCCCGAATCCGAAGCAGGTCCACTCCCATGATGATAACTCTCGTACTGGCGCTCGCCCTGACGGCGGACGCACAAGGCAATGTCGATATTAGCGAACAGCAGCTGACCCAGTATGTGAATGGCAAGGTGAAATATGAACAGGACTATGCGTTACCGGGCCTGTTTGATGCTCATGTCAAACTGACACGGATGCAAGTGGAATTAGCCCGTTCGGCACCGAAACAGGCCGATGTACAAGGCTTTGGCCAGTTCACCCTGACCTTACCCGATAAACCAGCAATGGATGGCACCATCACCGCCAACTTTACCGCACTCCCGCGTTATGCCCCGGCTGAAGGGGCCGTCTACTTTGATCAGTTCACCTTGAAAAACTATGTGCTGGAGCCCGCAGCATTGAATCAGCAATTTGGTCCCATGATGGGCTACCTGCTCAAGGGCATAGAACAACGGCTGGCCAAGCAACCGGCCTATCGTCTCGATGCTAAAAATGCCGATCAGGCCTGGCTCAAGAGCCATGTGACCAGCGTCGAATTACAACCGGGTGTGCTGCGCCTCAAGACCCGCTCCTGAGCGCCCGCATGAGCGAATATAGTCAACCCAGAGGTTAGTTGATACTAACCCCAGACAGCCGGGAGGGACCCTGTGACTCTATGTAACGCTAACGGACGGTTATGGCACCTTCTGCTGCTGCCGCTAACCCTGCTGCTGATCAGCGGTTGTCAGACGCCAGCCAGCCGGGATCCAGCACCCAGCTCGCGGCTCGACGAACCCAGCGAAGTGCGTTCAGCGCTGATTGAACAGTATCAGGAATGGCGAGGCGTTCCTTATCGCCATGGCGGTCAGACGCGCCGGGGGGTGGATTGCTCCGGCTTCGTACAACTGACCTTTCGCGAGTGCTTCGGGCTGGAATTACCGCGCGATACTCAACAACAAGCCCAGATCGGCGCACAGATCTCGGGACAGCGTCTGCAACCCGGGGATCTACTGTTTTTCAACACCGGTCGTTGGAGCAAGCATGTCGGTATCTTCATCCGCGATGGCCAGTTTCTCCATGCCTCGACCAGCAAAGGGGTCATTATCTCGGATCTGAATAACCCTTACTGGCGTAAAACCTACTGGCAATCCCGCCGCCTGACCGATTAATCGGGTGCAGCAACAGGGCGTGTCCCAGTCACAATTCCGCGACTCAATCGCAAAACCACACTCGGTTTCCAGAGCTTCAAATCCAAAAAATGTTGCTAATGGCTGATAAAAAAATACCCCCTCGACTGAGGGGGTATGACATAAACAGGGTAGTTGTAACTCGGATTTAACCCAGCCAGACCCGGGCATTGCGGAACATCCGCAACCAAGGGCTGCTTTCGCCCCACTCATCCGGATGCCAGGAATTGGCCACGGTGCGCATCACCCGCTCAGGGTGCGGCATCATGATGGTCACCCGACCATCGCGAGTGGTCAGGCCCGTGATACCGGACGGCGAGCCGTTCGGGTTGAAAGGATAGCGCTCGGTTTGCACCCCATAGTTGTCCACGAAGCGTACCGCAACGGTGCCGCTGCCCTGGATGGCGCCCAGGTGATGCAGATCCCGCACTTCAACCCGGCCTTCGCCGTGAGAAACCGCGATCGGCATACGCGAGCCTGCCATACCGGTGAAGAACAACGAAGGGGACGGCTGGATCTCAACCTGGCTGAAACGTGCCTCGAAACGCTCGGACTCGTTGCGCACGAAACGCGGCCACAGATCGGCACCCGGGATCAGATCCTTGAGATTCGACATCATCTGGCAACCGTTGCACACACCCAGCGCAAAGGTGTCATTGCGATGGAAGAAGCGCTCGAACTCGTCCCGAGCCCGGCTGTTGAACAGTGCCGACTTGGCCCAGCCTTCACCGGCCCCCAGTACGTCGCCGTAGGAGAAACCACCGCAGGCAGCCAGCCCCTGGAAGTCACTCAGCACGATGCGGCCGCTGAGAATATCGCTCATGTGCACATCGACGCTGGTGAAACCGGCACGATCAAACGCCGCCGCCATCTCGTTCTGCGAGTTGACACCCTGCTCACGCAGGATCGCGACCTTGGGGTGTATGCCCTTGGCAATATAGGGCGCGGCAATATCCTGATTCAGATCGAAGCTCAAGGCAGCATGCAGACCCGGATCCGCAGCATCGAACTTGGCCTGGAACTCGGAATCGGCACAGGTCGGGTTATCGCGCAGACCTTGCATCTTGTGGGTAGTTTCCGCCCACAGGGTGCGGAAATGGACCCGGGAACCATGGATGACATCCTGCCCATTGCGGGTAAAGCGCAGGCTGTCCTCATCATTGAGGCGACCAATCACGTAGGAACAGTTCACTAAACCATGACCGGCCAGCAGATTCAGCACCGCTTCCTTGTCCTCACGGCGGACCTGCAATACGGCACCCAGCTCTTCAGAGAAGAGTACGGCCAGATCATCGCTACCCAACTGATCCAGTGCGACCGTCACCCCGGTCTTGCCGGCGAAGGCCATCTCGGCCAGGGTCACAAACAGACCACCATCGGAGCGGTCGTGATATGCCAGCAGCTTGCGATCGGCGACCAGAGCCTGGATGGCATTGAAGAAGCCCTTGATGAGCGCCGGATTGTCGACATCCGGAGTGGTTTGCCCCAGCTGCTTGTATACCTGAGCCAGGCAGGAGCCGCCGAGACGATTCTGGCCGTTACCGAGATCGATCAGGATCAGGTCGGTGTCACCCAGATCGGTGCGCAATTGTGGTGTGACGGTATTGCGGACATCTTCAACCCGGGCAAAGGCGCTGATGATGAGCGACAGCGGGGCAATCACCTCGCGATTCTCGCCATCTTGCTCCCAGCGGGTCTTCATGGACATGGAGTCCTTGCCCACCGGCACCGTCAGCTCCAGCGCCGGACAAATTTCTTCCCCGACCGCTTTGACCGCTTCATACAGACCGGCATCTTCCCCCGGATGACCGGCAGCGGCCATCCAGTTGGCGGAGAGTTTCACCCGCTTGAGATCGCCAATCTGGGTCGGCGCCAGGTTGGTGATGGCCTCGGCTACCGCCAGACGAGCAGAAGCACCGTAGTTCAGCAAGGCGACCGGGGTGCGCTCACCCATGGACATGGCTTCACCGGCATAGGTGTCATAACTAGCAGCAGTTACGGCGCAGTCAGCAACCGGCACCTGCCAGGGACCAACCATCTGATCCCGGGTCACCAGGCCCGTGACCGTACGGTCACCGATGGTGATGAGGAAGGTCTTCTCGGCCACGGTCGGCAGACGCAGGATCCGCTCGGCGGCATCCTTCGGCGTCACCGAATCCAGCACCAGCGGTTCACCGGAAGCCTTGAGGCTGGTGACATCGCGATGCATCTTCGGCGCCTTACCCAGCAAGACCTCCAGCGGCAGATCGATGGGCTGATTGCCGAAGTGGCTATCGGCCAACACCAGCTGTTGCTCGGCCGTGGCCTCGCCGATGACCGCATACTGGGCGCGTTCACGGCGGCACAACTCTTCGAATTTGGCCAACTGCTCCGGTGCCACCGCTAGGACATAACGTTCCTGGGACTCGTTACACCAGATTTCCAGCGGGCTCATGCCCGGCTCATCATTCGGGACCTTGCGCAGCTCGAAACGGCCACCACGGCCACCGTCATTGACCAACTCCGGCATGGCGTTGGACAAGCCACCGGCGCCGACGTCGTGAATGAACAGGATCGGGTTGTCCTCCCCCATCTGCCAGCAGCGATCGATCACTTCCTGACAACGGCGCTCCATCTCCGGGTTTTCCCGCTGTACCGAGGCAAAATCCAGATCCTCAGCAGATTGACCCGAGGTCATGGAGGATGCGGCACCGCCGCCCAGACCGATATTCATCGCCGGACCACCCAGCACAATCAGCTTGGCTCCGACGGTGATCTCGCCCTTCTGCACATGCTCGGTGCGGATATTTCCCAGACCACCGGCCAGCATGATCGGCTTGTGATAACCCCGGATCTCGCTGCCGTTATGGCTGCTGACTTTCTCTTCGTAAGTCCGGAAATACCCCAGAATGTTGGGGCGACCAAATTCGTTGTTAAACGCCGCGGCACCCAATGGGCCTTCGAGCATGATATCCATGGCACTGACAATCCGGCTAGGCTTGCCGAAGTCGGTTTCCCACGGTTGGACATAGCCAGGAATACGCAGGTTAGAGACCGAGAAACCACACATCCCCGCTTTCGGCTTGGAGCCTCGGCCGGTCGCACCCTCATCACGGATCTCGCCACCGGAGCCGGTCGCGGCGCCCGGGAATGGGGAAATAGCCGTCGGGTGATTGTGAGTCTCGACCTTCATCAGAATGTCGATGGACTCCTGATGATATTCATATTCGCCCGTCTCGGGGCTCGGGAAGAAACGCCCAGCCTCGGAGCCGACCATGACGGCGGCATTATCCTTATAAGCCGAGAGCACATAATCGCTATGCAGCTCATGGGTATTCTTGATCATCTTGAACAGCGACTTGGGCTGTTGGATGCCGTCGATGGTCCAGTCAGCATTGAAGATCTTGTGACGACAATGCTCGGAGTTGGCCTGGGCGAACATATAGAGTTCGATGTCGTTCGGATTGCGACCCAGCTTGATAAAGCTAGCAACCAAATAATCGATTTCATCTTCCGCCAGCGCCAGACCGAGGCGAATATTCGCCTCTTCCAACGCCGCGCGACCACCACTCAGCACATCGATCACGGTATGAGGGGTCGGCTCATGGTGGGAGAACAGGGTTTCGGCGGCGTCCAGATCGGCAAACACCACTTCCATCATCCGATCATGCAACAGGCTGGCAACCTGCTGGCGCTGGGCTGCATCCAGCTCCGGGGCGTCCAGATAGTAGGCAATACCGCGCTCCAGACGGGAAATCTGGGTCAGACCACAGTTATGGGCGATATCGGTAGCTTTGGAGGACCAGGGAGAGATGGTGCCGGGGCGAGGCGTAACAAGAAACAGGAGACCGGTCGGGGCGTGTTCGGCGATGGTTGGGCCATACGTCAGCAACTTGCCCAATGTCGCTCGAGCCTCGGCACTCAGCGGTGCCGACAGATCGGCAAAGTGCACGAATTCGGCATACACATCCCGGATGGGGAGCCCCATCTCTTCAAAGCTTCGTAACAGTTTGCTGACACGAAAGCCGGATAAAGCGGGCGCACCTCGTAAGATTTCCATTTTGCCTATTCTCACAGTGTTGAAAGGGGGGAATGAGGAAGTGCGCGTATTATAGGAATCCGACACTGTGATGTCGACCGCAAAGACAAACGTTTTAGCGGCTTTCTTTGCCACGGGCCAGCCCGAGAAAGTCACGGATCATTATCGCCCCGTATAAACTAATAGTTGTTATTTTTCATATCGTTAATCAATTTTAAAACTCAAATTTCCGGCTATTCACGCCTCCAAAATTCAGGCTTACACGCACTCAGCGCCAATTCAACTCAAATGAAGCTATTTATTCGTGCTAGATCACGATTTACAGTCTGAATTCTAAGCGCTAAAGGCGGAGTCATTTATTCATAAATTTCAGATTTATTAGTAAGTTGTCTGCCTGGATTGGTTATGGTAGCGTTATCTTGGTAACAGGCCATCTAGTTTGGCTGGAGGACGCACTATGATTCGAAGAAGAAGACTTTTGACGCAAAAACGTCGGCTCAATCGCGCCCCCAATCGTCGCAGCGCCTTGTCGTCTATCAAACGCAAGATCCGCCTGCGTCGTCAGGTGTTATTCAGCTGTCAGTTACTCGGGTAAGAGATCGGGATAGATCCTGTCTAGGGGCGCACGGACGCCAAGAAGCAAAAACAAGAAACAAAAACATGACACAAAAAAAAGGAGCCGACGGCTCCTTTTTTAGTCTCTGTGCGCAGAAAAAGTTCCGCACGAATAGCAAACCCTCTGCTACGCCACCTTGGTGATGACAAAACGCGCACTGCGTTTGGAGACCAGGTTGTTACAGCTGTTGCAGAAGAAATCCACGGCTCCGCAGGCCTGAACCCGCTCCAGCACCCCATCGCACTGCGGGCAATGGGCCTCCAGGCTGAAGTTGTCTTTACAGACGGTGCACTGGCTGAGACTATGACGCGGATCCAGTCCCTCCTGTTCACAGGAGGGGCATTGCAGCATAAAAGCCATGGTTCTCTTCTCCTTACTGGTATCAAACCGGTGCTACAGCGCTGATTTAGCCTTTTTTCACATGCTTCATCATACGACGACGCTTGCGGATCTGGCTCTGGGTCAGCTGGTTCTTCTTGCCCTCGAACGGGTTTTCACCCTCCTGGAACTCGATATGGATAGGAGTACCCATGATCTTCAGCGACTTGCGATAGTAGTTCATCAAGTAACGCTTGTAGGAGTCCGGTAGATCCTTGACCTGATTACCGTGGATGATGATCCGCGGCGGGTTATAACCACCGGCGTGTGCATACTTGAGCTTGACGCGGCGACCCCGCACCAGAGGCGGCTGGTGATCTTCCTGCGCCATATGCATGACACGGGTCAGCATCGAGGTACCGATCCGACGGGTCGCCGATTGATAGGCTTCCTGCAGGGATTCAAACAGATGACCGACACCACTGCCATGTAAGGCCGAGATGAAGTGGATGCGTGCAAAATCAACGAAGCCCAAGCGACGATCCAGCTCGGCCTTGATCTCTTCCTTGACGTCTTGGTCCAGGCCATCCCACTTGTTGACCGCAATCACGATAGAGCGGCCGCTGTGCAGAATGAAGCCCAGCAGACTCAAGTCCTGATCGGAAATCCCCTCACGGGCATCGACCACCAGAATGACCACGTTGGCATCTTCGATAGCTTGCAGGGTCTTGACCACCGAGAACTTCTCGACCGCTTCATACACCTTCTTCTTCTTCCGCACCCCGGCGGTATCAATGATGATGTATTGCTGGTCGTCTCGCTCCATGGGGATATAGATAGAGTCCCGCGTGGTGCCCGGCATATCGAATACTATGACCCGATCTTCACCCAGCATCCGGTTGGTCAGCGTCGACTTGCCCACATTGGGGCGCCCGACGATGGCAAACTTGATAGGCAGATCCGCGAAAGGTTGCGCATCTTCCTCATCTTCGTCTTCTTCCAATTCCAGAACTTCTGGCTCGTCCCAGGCATCATCCCATTCGTCGTCATCCGACTCGTCTTCCGGGTTATTTTTCTTCTGCAGCACTTCCAGATAGGGGGTCAGTGCGTGCTCGAGCAGGCTATGCACACCACGACCATGGGCTGCGGCGATCTGGTAGATCTCGGAGCCCAATCCCAGTTCGTAGAAGTCACCGACCACTAGATCCGCATCAATGCCATCGGTCTTGTTGGCGACCAGAAACACCTTCTTCTGCTGACGGCGTAGATGACCAGCAATGACGATATCGCCCGGAGTGACGCCCGCACGGGCATCCACCAGAAACAACACCACGTCCGCTTCTTCGATGGCCAGCAGGGACTGCTCGGCCATCTTCAGCTCAATTCCCTCTTCGGAGCCATCGATACCACCGGTATCCACAGCGATAAATTCCATTTCGCCCACTTTGGCCTGACCGTATTTGCGGTCGCGGGTCAGACCGGGAAAATCGGCCACCAGAGCGTCCCGGCTTCGGGTCAGGCGGTTAAATAGTGTGGACTTGCCCACATTCGGGCGGCCCACCAGGGCTACAACTGGAGTCATAAACGACCTCGTTTTTAAATGACAAAGGCTCCTGATCCCGGATCAGGAGCCAAAAAATTACTGGTTGACCGGGCTCAGGGGCGTTTGAGTGCCACCAAGTCGCCACTCCGTGTCTGCACATAGAGGATATCGCCATCGGCAACCGGCGCGACATACAAGCCGTCGCTATCCAGTTCTTGCATGGCTACAATCCGGCCACTGGCATCATCCAGCCAGTAGAGATAGCCCTCACCGTCCCCGACCACCACATAATCACCGAAGGTGACAGGAGCCGTCAGGTTGCGGTAGGAAAGCTGGGTATTGGCCCACTTCTCGCTGCCATTGCTGCGGTCCACCGCATAGACATGGCTCTTGGCATCGGTCAAGACCAGCTCCATCGGACCGACACCCATATTCTGGTACGAGGAATATTTGCGTTTCCACAACTCTTCCCCACTGATGAGCTTGCGCGCCATCAATTGACCGTTATAGGCCACGGCATAGAGTTCATCACCGATGATCACCGGCTGCGCATCCACATCGACCATCCGATCCAGCTCGGTCGCCCCGCGCGGTGAAGCGACGCGGGAGACATTGGCCAGCATGCCGCTGTCGAGCAGTACAACACCGATACGGCCATCGGCACGGCCATAGACCACGCCACCCGCCGCCAATACCGGCGTCGACTGACCGCGTAATGTCAGCTTGGGCTGATCGTCACCGGTGCTCCACAGTATGTCCCCTTTCTCGGCATCCAGCGCGACCAGCTTGCCAGAACTGGTAACAACCACGATACGTCCAGCATCGGCAACCGGAGCCGCCAGCACTTCACCGGGAACCTGCTTGCTCCACAACAAGGAACCATCCGTCTGATCGATGGCATAGACATAGCCATTTTCAGAACCCAGGAACAACTTGCCATAGAATGCGGTCAGGCCACCGGAGAGACGGGCACTGCGCTTTTCGGCATTTTCAGGCTGATCGGACAAGTCGATGGTCCACTTTCGATCGCCACTTTGCTTGTCAAATGCCATCACATCGCCATCACGTGCGGCGGCGAAAACCTGATCATCGGCGACGACAGGGCTCAGCTGCGAATAGAACTTGCCGACGCCACTACCTACCGATTTACTCCACAAGACTTCAGGATCGAAGCGCGATTCCACTTGTGGAACCGGCGCCATCTTCACCACATCTTCCTCTGAATTAAACAGGGAGCAGCCTTGTAGTGCTATCCCTGCCATCAGAGTCATAGCCAGGTTTTTCAACCAGTTATGCATTCGGTTTCTCTTCTGTTACAGGAGACTTTGGGATCGCCAGTTCATCAAGCTTCATTTGCAGCTCTGGACCAACCTTATCACCGTTGATCTTGGCCGCTTGCTGATAGGCCGCTAACGCTTTAGCGTGATCGCCTTGCTTGCTGAAGAGATCACCACGAACCTCCGCCGTAATCGCCTCGTAAGCTGGCAGCTTGATGCCGTCCAGACGCTTGGCTGCATCATCAAACTTCCCCTGCTCGATCAGAACGCGAGCCAGGCGAATCGCAGCCAGTGGCTTGACGGTATCGCTGTTTCCTTGATCAGCGACTTGCTGCAGCTGCTCCACAGCCAGATCCAGCTTGCCAGCCTTCACGGCTGCCGCAGCCAGTTGCAGTGCGGCCAAATCACCATAACTATCGCCAGAGTGATCTTTGACAAATGCTTGGGCAGCAGCAAATGCCTTTTCATTTTCGGTCGCCAGTTGCTTCACCATGGCATCATAGGCGATAGCGCCCGCTTCCATCTGCTGCTGACGATATTCGTTGAAATAGCGCCAGCCAAACATGCCGACCAGACCCAGAGCGGCACCGATCAGAATGGCTTTACCATTCTCTTTCCACCACTCCTTAATTGCCTCGGCCTGCTGCTCGTCGCTGTTGTAAATTTCCACTTGTTATTCTCCTTTGCTGGCCAGCAGTTGGATGAGTTGATCCAACTTCAGTGTCTGCTGGTCGCCTTGCTCACGCAGATATTTGATGCCTACCTCGCCATTGGCCAGCTCGGCTTCCCCTAAAATAAGAGCGATCTTAGCGCCAACCTTGTCGGCACGTTTTACCTGTTTCTTGAAGTTACCGCCACCACAATGACTCATCAGTCGCAATGAAGGCAGGGCGTCACGCAGTTGCTCAGCCAATTTCAGACCGGCCGACAGGGTACCCTCACCGACCATGCACAAATAAATATCCACCGGCGCGGCAACACCTTCGGTACGCCCCAAGGTTTCCAGCAGTAACACCAGTCGCTCCATCCCCATGGCAAAACCGACTGCGGGTGTGGCTTGCCCCCCCAACTGCTCCACCAGACCATCATAACGGCCACCGCCGCAGACGGTGCCCTGGGATCCCAGACTACTGGTCACCCATTCGAAGACGGTGTAGTTGTAATAATCCAGGCCCCGGACCAGACGTTCATTCACTTCGTATTGGATACCCGCGTCGTCCAGCAACGCCTTTAACCCGGCAAAATGGGCCTGAGTCTCGGCGGTGAAGTAGTCCGCCAGACGGGGAGCATTTGCCAGCAGCTGCTGGATCCCCTGATCCTTGGTATCCAACACCCGTAATGGATTGGTATACATACGGCGTTTGCAGTCTTCATCGAGCTGATCTTGATGCTGTTCGAGGAAGGCGACCAGAGCATCCCGATAACGGGCCCGCTCTTCGGAAGAGCCCAGGGTGTTGAGTTGCAGACTCAGATGTTCACTGATGCCAAATGCCTTCCACAACCGTGCGGTCAACAGGATCAGCTCGGCATCCACATCCGGACCATTCAGGCCGAATACCTCAACCCCAAACTGATGGAATTGGCGATAACGTCCTTTCTGTGGCCGTTCATGACGGAACATGGGGCCGATATACCATACCCGGCGTTCCTGATTGTAGATGAGCCCCTGTTCGATACAGGCACGCACGCAACCTGCGGTACCTTCCGGACGCAAAGTCAAACTATCGCCGTTGCGGTCCTCGAAGGTGTACATCTCCTTCTCGACGACGTCGGTGACCTCACCAATCGCCCGTTGAAACAGGCTGGTCATCTCGACGATAGGCATGCGCATTTCGGCATAACCATAAGAGGCGACGACCTGACGTAAAGTGGATTCCACCATCTGCCAGAGCGGGCTTTGCTCAGGAAGACAATCATTCATACCGCGAATAGCTTGGATCTGTTTAGCCACGTTAAGTCTCGAATGCGTTAGAAAGCAGGGGAAAAGTTGGCCGCATTATAGGAACTTTCATCAGCCAGGTAAAATAAAGGGGCTAAAGGCGACCCCTGGTCGCCTTGGCTCTCACACTTCATCGATCGGAATACGCTTTTCCGCATCCAACCGGGACGCCCGGGCTCGGATCCGCGCCTCCAGGGTATCGATCAGGGTATCATTGTCCAGCCGATCAACCCGCTCGCCCTGTTCATAGAAGGCGCTCTTCTTGTTGGCGCCCGCCAGTCCCAGATCGGAGACCAGGGCCTCGCCCGGACCATTCACCACACAGCCGATGATCGACACATCGATAGGGGTTGTAATATCTTCCAACCGCTGCTCCAGGGCATTCACGGTGCCAATCACATCAAACTCCTGACGGGAACAGGACGGACAGGCGATGAAGTTGATGCCACGAGAACGGATACGCAGGGATTTGAGAATATCGAAGCCGACTTTGACCTCTTCCACGGGATCCGCTGCCAACGAGATACGCAACGTGTCGCCAATACCATCGGCCAATAACATCCCCAGACCAATGGCTGACTTGACGGCTCCGGCGCGGAAACCACCGGCCTCGGTGATCCCCAGGTGCAGGGGCTGCTCAATCTTCTGCGCCAGCAGACGATAGGCGCCAACGGCCAGAAAGACATCCGAAGCTTTGACGCTGACCTTGAACTGATCAAAATTCAGACGGTCCAGAATATCCACATGCCGCATGGCCGATTCCACCAAGGCCTCGGCAGTGGGCTCGCCATAGCGATCCATCAGATCTTTTTCCAGCGAGCCACCATTGACCCCAATACGGATCGGAATGCCCAGATCGCGAGCACAATCCACCACGGAACGCACCCGGCTTTCGTTACCGATATTGCCCGGATTGATCCGCAGGCAGTCGGCGCCATATTCGGCGACTTTAAGGGCAATACGAAAATCAAAATGGATGTCGGCAACGATAGGAATGGACACCTGTTGCTTGATGAGACGAAACGCCTCGGCGGCATCCATGGTCGGCACAGAAACACGGACGATATCGGCTCCGGCGCGCTCTACGGCACGAATTTGCGCAACGGTCGCCTCGACATCTGTAGTGCGGGTATTGGTCATGGTCTGAACCGAGATGGGAGCATCGCCCCCGACCGGTACCTTGCCAACCATGATCTGTTTGGATAAGCGACGTTTAATCGGGGAGCTGGATTGACTCATAGACTCAATTCTTCAACGGCAACTCAAAACGAGCAGGACGGCCAACCGGGAATCGTTTCATATCGACCGCTTGTCCCATAAAACTGACGGACACGTACTTCGGTGCGCCAATGTTCAACTTGAACGGAGCCTTGCCCTTCAATACGTCGCGCTGACCGGCATGACGAGTAGCCGACAACACCTTCTTGCCGGATGCATCGGTAACTTCCAGCCAGCAGTCGCCGCTATAACTGATCACTAAGGCATCCGCTTCGACTGGTGGCGTTGCCTCGACCGGAGCAACCGCAGCACTCACAGCACTATCAGGAACCGCATCAGTAGCCGTAATCGCAGCCTGAGCAGCATCGTTTGGAGTAGTCGCTGGTGCAGTCACCGCGGCTTGAACGGCAGGCGGCACCGCCTGAGCAGCAGAGACGGCGACCGCCACCGCAGCGGCAGATGCTGCAGGTTGCACGCTGGCGCTATCATTCTGTACCGGAGCAATCGCCAATTCATTGCGCTCACCGACCGGATTGGCATTGGACGTTTCGGTGACGGACTGACCCGCCGCTTCGAGCAGGGTTTGCTCATCCATGGTCACCACAGCCGGCTTCTCAGCCGGGCGGCCCAGGATCCAGTACAGAGCACCGGCACCGAGGGCAAAGAAGAGCAGCCAGGAGCCCAGACGCATCCGGTTCTCATTGGCTTCCAGCCGCGTACGGCCCGAAAAACTATGCATTTCTGCATATTTGACTTCTGACAGACCCAGTCGCTCATAGGCGGCCACCACCCGCTCTTCCGAAGCCCCGACCAGCTTGGCATAAGTTTTCAAATAACCACGGGTGAAGGTACTGGCCGTCCGCTGATCAAAGCGATCCTCTTCAATATCCCGAACCAGCGACACACGAAGATTGAGGCGAGAAGCCACTTCTGCCTGAGTCAGTCCACGGGCTTCACGCGCCATACGCAATAGCTGGCCTGGACTATCGGGTGTTGCCGTCTCGGGACGGGGTTGGTCGTATTGTTCAGTAGTCATTGTTTAAATATCTTTTTGCCTGATCGGATTTCGGAAATTGTTGCACCAGTTCATTGCCAAATTTATGCAATTCGGCCAATTCGCCCTGAGTTTGAGCCAATTCGAGGTGCAGCCAGAGGCTTTGCGGCGTATTTTTACCGCCCTTGCTGTAACGCTGCAGGTAACCCGCAGCCTTACCCGTATTATTCATGCTCAGTGCCAAATCTGCGGCTTCCAATAACAGCTTACCGCGGCTCGGACTATAGCCGAGTGCCAAATCGTAATATTCAGCAGCCTTGGCTTTGTTCCCCGCCTGTATCGCACAAACGGCGCCATTTTCATAGGTATCATCCATGCGGATGTATTCGGGTTGCGCTAGCGCCAACTGAAAGTGTCTATCCGCCTCGGCGTAGCGTTTCTGCCCGCAGAGAAAAACCCCATAGTTGTTATGGGCATCTGGATTGTCACCATTTAATTCAATAAGCGACAAATAACTGGCTTCAGCTGATTTGTAATCACCAACTTTTTGGTAGTAATAAGCCTTTGCCAAGTGAATATCCGGGTTATGCGGGTCAAACTGGTAAGCCTTTTCCAGATTGAATTTGGCCTGGGTCATGTCCCCTTTGTCCAGATATCCCATTCCCAGATTGAGCCGGGTCTTGGCTGCGGTCTGACGATCCACTTCGCTGCGTACCGTATCTTTACCGACAAAAGTCGTTTCCGTCACACATCCAGGCAGCCCCAACAAAAGTGCTGCGACAAACAATATGCTTTTTTTCATGCGTTTGTTCATGACATGCTGCAATAACGGACTGGATTTCAAAGCATTTTGACGGAAATCCCCTCCTCTTGCATCCGTTTTTTCATGGTACGTTTGGTTCTGTCGATGACGTCACCTACCAGCTGTCCACAAGCGGCATCAATATCGTCGCCACGGGTCTTGCGAACAATGACGGTATAGCCATGTTCCAGCAGAACTTTCGAGAAACGATCGATGCGGCTATTGCTGGGTTTGCCATACGGATTGCCCGGGAACGGGTTGAACGGGATCAGGTTAATCTTGCACGGCGTATCCTTGAGCAGCTCGGCCAACTCATGGGCTTGTTGCATATCATCGTTGATATGATCGAGCAGCACATACTCCACCGTCACCTGGCCTTTATTGGCATTGGACTTGGTCATATAGCGACGCACGCCATCCAGCAGAGTCTGGATATCATACTTATCGTTGATCGGCATGATCTCCGAGCGCAGTTTGTCATTCGGAGCGTGCAGGGAAATTGCCAGAGCCACATCGATTTCATCGCCCAGCTTGTCCAATGCCGGTACGACCCCGGAAGTCGAAACCGTAACCCGACGTTTGGAGAGCCCAAATCCCAGATCATCCAGCATCAGCTCGAGCGCGGGCAGCAGGTTGGCCATATTCAACAAGGGCTCGCCCATACCCATCATGACCACATTGGTGATCGGACGCTTGCCGGTATCTTTGACAAAACCCACCACCTGGGCGGCACGCCATACCTGGCCAATGATCTCGGAGACCCGCAAGTTGCGGTTAAAGCCTTGCTGGGCCGTCGAACAAAATTTGCATTCCAGCGCACAGCCCACTTGGGAAGAAACACACAGCGTGGCTCGATCATCCTCCGGGATATAGACAGTTTCTACTTCCTGATCGCCGACCTGCATGGCCCATTTGATGGTGCCATCGACCGAGCGCTGCTCGCGGCTGATCTCGGGAGCCCGGATCTCGGCGATCAACGACAACTTCTCACGTAGTTGCTTGTTCACATTGGTCATCTGGGCGAAATCATCACACCCGAAGTGATAGATCCACTTCATGATCTGATCGGCACGAAATGGTTTTTCACCCATCTCGGCAAACAAGGCACGCATCGCCTTGCGATCCAGATCCAGCAGGTTGATTTTAGTGTCGCTCATGAAAGGCTCCGGAATAACCAATAGTACCAAGGAAGTGACAGTGAATCGGCCGCGAACGAATACGCCAAACGACCCACGACGGCCTTATCCTGCGGACAAAGCCCGAAAACGGGCGCGCATTGTACAAATTTTACCGTTCGGTTTCCACTGACGCAGTGTAGGGCTTAAAAATGATGTAGGGAGCCGAAGCTCCCTACGAAAGTATTAAACATAGAGCTATCTAAAAGCGGAGATTAGCGTGTGCGGGGACAGATTTCATCATCGCTGAAAAAATAAGCAATTTCGCGTTCAGACGAGGGGATACTATCGGAGCCATGAACGGTATTTTGATCTACCGAGGTGGCGTAATCGGCGCGAATGGTTCCCGCTTGAGCCTTTTTCGGGTCGGTCGCACCAATGACTTCACGGTGCCGACGAATGGCATCCTCTCCTTCGAGAACCTGAACCATGACCGGGCCCGAGGTCATGAACTTGATCAGGGGATCGTAGAATGGCTTGCCCTTGTGTTCGGCGTAAAATCCTTCGGCTTGTTCGCGAGTCAGGTGCAGCATCTTGGCGGCAATGATGCGCAGACCGGCATTTTCAAAACGGTGATAGATATCGCCGATCAGATTACGGCCAACCGCATCGGGTTTGATGATGGAAAAGGTGCGTTCTGTAGCCATAGAGAGATCCTTAAGACCGAGATAATTGTCGATTTGCAGCCCGATTATATGGCAAGCCTGCAGTAGGTCATGGCTTTATGTTACTTTTTGTTAAAACTTTTAACCAACTCTCAAACAAGGGATCCCCAACGGCAGAAACCGGCACCGACGCCACGATCTGGAGGTTGCGCTTGCCGCGCTTGCAAGTCGCTTTCACCCCCCGATGGGGTTTGCTACCCTTGTCACCCACCCCAGCATTCATCTTGAATTCCCTGATCCAGATTCCATGGAGGAAGCGATGCTCGAATATATCCACGCAGGCTTGATTGGCTACGGTTATGCCGGCCAAACACTGCATGCTCCGCTGTTGAACAGTATTGCCGGTATCCGACTCAAGAGCATAGTTTCCCGCGATGGAGCCAAGGTCAAGAACGACTGGCCCAGCGTGGAGCACGTCGCAACCAGTGAGCTGCTGCTGGCGGATCCGAGTATCGATCTGGTCGTCATCGCCACGCCCAATGACACCCATTATCCGCTGGCCAAAGCCGCTCTGCTGGCGGGTAAGCATGTGGTCCTCGACAAGCCGTTTACCCTGGATAGCCGCGAAGCGCGGGAGCTGATCGCGCTGGCTCAAGAACATGACCTGCAGCTATCCGTGTTTCATAACCGACGCTGGGATGCGGATTTTCTGACCCTACAGCAGCTGATTCGATCGGGAAGTCTGGGCGATATTCTGCATCTGGAATCGCATTTTGATCGCTTTCGTCCCGAGGTACGGGATCGCTGGCGGGAACAAGCAGTTCCCGGTAGCGGCCTCTGGTACGATTTGGGCGCGCACTTGCTCGATCAGACCGTTCAACTCTTCGGTGCACCGGAGACCTTATGGCTGGATATGGCCCAGCAACGTCCAGGTGCCAAGACCGATGATTTCTTTCATGCCGTACTGCAATACGGCCCACGGCGGGTCATTTTGCATGCCAGCACCCAGGTGGCAGCCCAAGGGCCACGCTTCACGGTGCATGGCAGTCTCGGCAGCTATCACAAGTTCGGGCTGGATGTGCAAGAGGAGCAACTCAAAGCGGGCCGCTCTCCCTTAGATTCAGGTTTTGGCTGTGATCCGCGGCCAGGCCTGTTGAGCACGCCCTCCTCACAAGGACAACGCCAGCAGAGCATCGTCAATCAAACCGGTGACTACCGCGCCTTCTATCAACAGATGTGTGATGCCATCCAGCGCGGCACACCAGTCCCCGTCGATCCGGAAGGCGTGGTGACTGTCATGGAACTCATAGAGCTGGGTCTGCGCAGTAACCGGGAAGGTCGTCGCTTGCCGGTTGGGCAACAGCATATTGATTCCGTGGTACAACAGGCGGGTCGTCACCAGACCTCTCATGCCGCCCCTCTGGCCATGCCGCTGAACACCCGACCACTGACCGTCACCCAAGCGGCCGAACCGTTACCCAGCGCCCCCGTAACTGGCTCGAGATCCGACATTCGCGCCTCGACGCCCAGCTCGGCAACTGGGCTCAATCCAGCACCGCGCCCCGCCAACCCTGCGCCTGGTATCACCCCCAGACCGAGTCCATTGCCCACCGCGTCGGGCCCTATCTCCACCCGCCCCATCCAGCGCCCGACGACAGCTGCGCAGGATGCTCTCGCTCGCTCCACAGTCGGTACCACACCAACCTCGCGTACAAACGCGGGGAATTTCCGCAGTCCAACGCCCCTGGATCGCTGGCAACTGCAAAAAGAAGCTAATCGCACCGCCGCATCACTATCGGTGACACCTACAACCACGGCCACATCAGTGGAGCCATCGCGCCGCCCATCGCCCCATCATGCAAGCGTGAGCTCGCCGCTACGAACACCCCCTGTGACCAGCACGCCCGCGACCACGTCCACAGCACCCTTTTCACCCCGAGCCGAGAGCCGGGTCACCATCCAGGTCGATACATCGGATCCCCATCCGGCACCAAGCTTGGGTGGGCCATTGCCCGAGATTGATACCGAGGATGAGCGCAAAGAGCCCAAGTTCAGCGCCTTTAGCATCCCCCCCTCCACTCGGCCACTGAGTTCAGGTCCGGGTTCGGCAGGACTCTTTACCGATGAGTCACCGAGCCTGTCGGCACGCACTCCGGATCCGCTGCCACGTTTGCGGGTCGAAGACCCTGCGGCGGACGATGATGATCTACCACCGTTTAGTGCCAGCTGATAGCGCCAGCGCTCGGCCGTCTATCGTGTTGTCCATCGAGTAGGAGGAGGCCTCGCGGCCTCCGTCCTCTCACACCACCGTACATGCGGTTCCGCATACGGCGGTTCATGTTAA
>NZ_BAAGVN010000033.1:0-920 GCF_054780855.1 Pseudaeromonas pectinilytica | reverse complement strand
TTGCTCTTGCCCTTCGCAACGGACGGCACGGCCTGGGTCGCTTCGATGAATTTGCGCCGCGCATGATCCCAGCAGCCAATCCGGGTGAGACCGCTCTCTTTGCACACTTGGCTATAGCCGGAATAACCATCGGCTTGCAGTATGCCGCTAAAGCCATCCAGCAGGCGCACGGGAACGCTTCCGGCGCGCGACGGATCGTATTCAAATAGCACAGAAGGTCGGCCCGGCGGACCGCCGCGGGTCACCCACATCCATTTGTCCGATTGCGCGGTTTTGCCCTCTTCTTTGAGCACCTGAATGCGCGTCTCGTCGGCTTGCAGGTACGTCGCGTTGTTCTGCTCCTCGCGCAGCAGGTTCATCAATGGCTGGAATACCTCGTCCAGCCGGATGATCCAGTGGGCCATGCTGGTACGGCTCACCTCCTGCCCCAGGCGCTTGAACATCTGCTCCAGACGGTACAACGGCAGGCCATCGGCATACTTCGAGGTGATGATGTAGCCCAGCAATGACGGGGTAGCGATACATTTGCCCAGCGGATGTTCGGGGCGGTTGGCCGCGATGATCACCTCTTCTCCATCACGCTCGAACACCGCCTTCTCTTGCCAGATCTCCAGCACCTTGAGTTGGGCCGGAATGAACTGCAACTCTTCTTTGACCTTGGTAAAGAACACCTTGCTGGCCCCGGCTTTCTGCTCATCGCTGAGGGTGAGTTCGATGCGCTCGCGCAGCAGTGAGGCGGAGAAGCCACGTTGGCGCGGCTTGGCCTTTGCTTCGGCAGTTTGTGGCTGCTCATCGGGCAACTGGGCCAGCAGGGCGTCGATATCCGCTTCCAGCTCCGCCTCATCAAAGAGCTGGAGCTGATGGAGTTTCTCGCTGCTGGCGGCAAAGCGCTGGATCCTGCGCAGACGCAGCAGCTCTTC
>NZ_BAAGVN010000032.1:0-23810 GCF_054780855.1 Pseudaeromonas pectinilytica | reverse complement strand
CGGAGAAGAATTGGGTAAATGCCGCTTGATGGTTCATGACGAAACTCCCGTAAAAGAGAGTATAAGATCACACCCCGTTCGGTAGGTCAAATCCTCATGCCCTGCTTAAAAAACGTTCGCGATCTTGCCCTGCCCTCACAACCAAGGCTATATCACACGCAACAAAAATATAAGGCCAGAGATAACACCATGCGATGAATAGTCATGATTCGGTACATAACGTAATATACCGAGCCAGACGCCGATATTCCTGCGGCGCCAGACTGTCGGCAAATATCCATAACCGACAGGGTTGAGGTCCTTGCAAATCCAGCCACAAGAAGCCAGGACCGACGCGCGATCCAATCCCTAGGGCATAACGCCGCTGCTGCCAGTACAGCCCGTCATCCACCCACTCCAGGGTGAACCGACGCCGGTTGGCCTGGTACAAGGAATAGCTCAGACTCACGACCAGGATCAGTAGGCACCCCAGTCCATAGGATTTCGGCAACCACTCCCAGCTCAGCGCGGCCACCAGCAGGTGCCCGGCCAGCAACAGGAGTTGATGCCCCCCAGAGGGCTCAACCGAGATGACGTGTCTGGTGGTGGTCACGGATCACCTCAATCAACTCCCGGAATTCGGCATCAACCGGTGACTCACCACGCAACAGCCAGCGGAATAACTCCAGATCCGAAGACTCCAGCAGCCGCACAAAACCACACTGGATCCGCTCACTCAACTGTGGCAGATCCTCATCCATAAACGGCCGCAAGATGACATCCAACTCCAGCATGCCACGACGACACTGCCAACGCAGCCGCTCCCACTCCTTGTCATCCAACATCTGTGTCTCCCGAATATTCCGCATCCGCCATGGTAACAAGCTCGCTTTCCGGCTGACAAACAGCATTCCCATCATTACCATGAAGGTCACAAAAACGGATGCCTCCTCGAGGCCCAATCAGGAATTGCCAATGACCGATGCCTTCTCTTTGCCTGCACTCAGTCCCACCGAGCCTGGCCGTTATCTCCTCTCCCGCCTGGCTGTCATCCGTCTGACGGGCACCGAGCGAGTCAAATACCTGCAGAGCCAGGTCACCTGCGAGGTGACCGCGCTGCTTCCCGGTCAACAGAGCCTGGGCGGATACTGCGACGCCAAAGGTAAGCTATGGGGCGAGTTTCGCTTGGTGGTGCTCGAGGAGGCCTTATTGCTGCTGACCGAGCGCAGCCTGCTGCCCCGGATGTTACCGGAGCTGAAAAAATATGGCGTCTTCTCGAAAGTCGAAATCCTCGATGCGACAACCGACTATTCGCTGCTGGGTGTGGCGGGCCAGGGCAGTGATAGCTGGTTTCAGGCACAGTTCGGTCTGGCCGACAGCGGCCTGCTCCCCGATGGCATGGCCATTCGCATCACCCCGGATCGCTGGCTTCTTGCCCGCGCAGCAGTACAGCCGGTGCCATCGCTACCGGAACGGGCCGAAGCCGACTGGTGGGGACAGGAGATCCTGACGGGTTTACCTCATATGAGTGCCATCCATCAGGGCGAGTACATACCGCAGATGCTCAATCTGCAGGCTCTGGGCGGGATCAGCTTCAGCAAAGGTTGTTATATGGGTCAGGAGACGGTGGCCCGCGCCAAATACCGGGGTGCCAACAACCGCGGCCTGTTTATTTTGCAAGGTCGTGCCGACCAGACGGTGCAGCCCGGAGAGTCGCTAGAGCGGCAACTCGGCGAACAGTGGAAGCGCTCCGGCCAGGTTCTGGATGTGTGGCAACACGAGGGGCTGATACTGGTCACGGCCGTATTGCCGCTGGATACCGAGCTGGAGGCCCATTTCCGCATCAAAGATCAAATCGCCAGTCAGTTACGGCCGTTGCCGCTGCCCTACTCTCTGCTCGACTAACATCCGCGTCGTAACGACCGCACCAGGACCCGGCCTCGGTCGGGTCATATTCCGCAAGTTGGCGCTAGTGCAGGATCAGCAGATCACCGTGCGCTTGCTGCAACAGAGCGGGAACATGACTGCCCATGATAAGATGGGCCGCCTGCGTGCGACCGGCGCCGACAATCAACAATTGGCTTTGTACCGACGCCCGGGCTTGTGCCAGCAAGAGCCCGAGCTCTCCCCGAACTACCTGCCAACTTTGGGGAGGGTGAGGCAAACGGACCAGCCAGTCTGCCAGCTGATGCTCCGCCTGGCTCAGGGCCGCATCAGCTTGCTGCTCGGTTTGACCCACCGGAGTTTCCAGCACCGAAACCACCGCCAGTTTCGCGTCCAACGCACGAGTCACACGATCGGCTCGAACCAACAATCCCTTCCCTTCCTCATTGAGTGGTAAGAAAAGCTGAAACGTCAGCGGTTGGCTCCAGAAGGGACGATTGCCATCCAGCACCAGCACATCGTGATGATGATGGGGTAACCCGGCCAGTTCCCCGCCCCATCCAGCTGTGAAACCGGCATGTTGCTGCGCTCCCAGGATCAATAAATCACAGTGCAGTTGCGCCAGAGTGCGCTGGATCGCCGCGGCAACCGACCCCGACTCGACGCGACACTCGCCCAACTGACAGGGCAGCGTGGCAACCTGCCGAGTCAGATAATCCAGGCTCTCCTGTTTAAGGCGCAGCAGGCTCTCGCTGCCAGCCAGTCCGGAAAATGGCTCATCCAGCGGCAGCACGCTTAGCACATGCAAACGCGCCGCCATTAACTGCGCCAGTTTACTGGCACGCTGCAACAGGTAGCTCACATCGTGCTGAAGATCCACGCTGACCAAGAGCTGACGGTAGTCCATGCGCAACCTCCACTGACAACGACCATTCCTTCTATCAGGCTAGGAAGTGAAGCCTCGATCTGCCAGTTACTCACGAAGAAAGCGGCGGCTCCTCCGACCCTGGTGCGGCCGAGCCTGGTGCTACCGACTCTGGCGCCGCAGACTCTGGCGCGGCTGGCTTATCCTGGGCGGTCGCTGAATTCAGTGCCTGCTCATTGGTGACCCGGCGAATCGCACTGTACAGATCACTGCACAAGCGGATGCCCTCATCCCCTTGCTCAATACCCGCCAGATGCAGCCAGCGAGTCAGGGTGGTTCGCCGCCCCGCCAGCCAGAGACGGCAGCCCTGTTGTTGCAATGCCCGCTGCAAATCGGCCAACATGCTCATGACGCTAATGTCCAGGTGGGAGAAGCAAGAGACGGCATCGACAATGATCAAGCTGGGTGGCTGCGGCGCCTGGCGCAAAGAGGCCAGCACCCGACGCTTGAAATAGGGGGCATTGAAGTAGCTCAGCGAGGCGTTAAAACGGTACACCACCACATGAGGAATGGCATGGATACCCCGGTTGTGTCCCAACGCATGTACCACCCCCGACGCATCCACCCCCAGCAACTGATCACTAGGCCGCATCATACTGCGCAAAAACTGGAACAGACCCAGTAACACCGCCAAGGCGATACCGGGCATCACCCCGACCGTCAGCACCGCAAGGAGGGTGATCCATGCCAGCGCGAAAGCCCCGGGATCACTGCGCCGCAAAGCCCACAGACTAGGAAAATCGGCCAAGCTGGCAGCTGAGACCAGCAAGACCACGCCCAAGGTCGCCAATGGGATATATTGCAACGGCGTGACCAGGAAAAACGTCACACTCCCGATGGCCAGTGCCGCAACGACCGAGACCATCTGGCTCATGCCACCTGCGGCATCGTTGACCGCCGTTCGTGAGGCGGCACCGCTAATGGCAAATCCCTGCGAGAAGGCCGCGGCGATATTGGCCAACCCCAAGGCACGAAACTCCTGATCGGCATCAATTTCGTAATCGCGTTTGGCCGCAAAACTGCGGGCGGTGAGCATCATGCTGACAAAACTGACCAGGGCCAGGTTCAACGACGGCATGACCAACTCCCGCAGCAACGAGGGTGGAAATGCCGACCACTGCACGTTGGGTAAGCCGCTGGCGAGTGGCCCCAGCGTCTGCACCTCAAACTGCTGCAAATCCAGTCCAAACGACAGCAGCGCGCAGGCCGCCATGACCAGCAGAGTGCCAGGCCAGGCCGGTTGCCAGCGACGCAACAGCAACAGACATAGCAGCGTGAGCAGGCTGATCCCCACCGTGGGGCCGTGCATCTGGCGCAGATATTCGAAGCTGTTTGCCAGCCGCTCGATCAGACCCCGATCGGCATAATGAAAGCCGAAGATACGAGCCAACTGCCCGACCATGATGGTGATGGCCACCCCATTGAGCAGCCCCATCAGGATCGGTTGCGACAGAAAATCCGCCAGCGTACCAAATCGCAGACGGCTGCCCAGCAGACACCAGATACCGGTCATCAGCGTCAGTACCACCACCAGCTGCCAATGTCGCATCGGATCCCCGGCAGCCAACGGGGTGACCACGGCAGCGATCACCGCACAGGTGGCGGCATCCGGGCCTATCATCAACTGACGGGAAGAACCAAACAGGGCATATACCAGCATGGGCAGAATGCAGGAGTAGAGTCCGGCGATCGGGCTGACACCCGCCAACGCCGCATACGCAATGGCGACCGGCAAGGCCACCGCCGCCACCGAGAGGCCCGCTCGTAGATCCGCGCGCCACCATTCCCGGCGATAATCCAGCAGCGATGCCAAGCCTGGGGCCAGTCGTGCCGGATTCAATTTAGTCCACATATTGCACACTCCCTGTCACTCACTCGGTGCACCATGGCGACCATGGGTGGCCAGATCTTAATTATGAGCCATGATACTTAACATCCATGTCCGGATCGCGATAACGCCAACAGCCGGACATTCGCAACTCTTATCTTGTGACTAGATTGGCTATTCCGACAAAATTGGGTAATTTGAATGCAATCCTTACTGTTGAGTTTTCACCCTATGTTGATGCTCAGCCGATCCCGCATCCTGGCTATAGGGCTGCTATGGTTGGCAACCTTGCCCATTCAAGCTGCCGATGCCGTTACCCTGCAACTGAAATGGGTACATCAGTTCCAATTCGCCGGTTATTACATGGCGCTGGAAAAAGGCTTCTATCGCGATGCCGGACTGGCGGTCACGCTACGCCCCAATGGCTATGCCGGTAGTTACGTATCGCCGGTGGACGCCGTGCTGAGCGGTGATGCAACCTATGGTATCTCCAACTCGGGGCTGGTGCGCGAGTACGCTCAAGGCAAGCCGATTGTCGCTCTGGCGGCCACCTTGCAACACTCGGCGGTCAGCTGGCTGGTGCTGGATCGCCCCGATATTCGTAATCTGCACGATCTGGTCGGCAAACGTCTGATGACCGTTTTTCCCTTGAGCGAAAGCGTCGAATTACTCGCCCCGTTTTCCAGTGAAGGGCTAGCGCTCGACAAGCTGAACCTGGTGCAAACCGTCTTCGATTTACAACCGTTGATCGACGGCGAAGTCGATGCCTACGACGCCTATGTCACCAATGAACCGTACCAACTGGAGCAAAAGGGGATCCCCTATCAGCTGATTGATCCTCGCACCTACGGCATCGATTTCTATGGGGATGTGCTCTTCACTTCGCGCAATGAATTACTGTTCCATCCCGAACGCGTGCAAGTATTTCGTCAGGCGTCGCTGCAAGGTTGGAACTATGCCATGAGCCATATTCCAGAAACCATCCAGTTGATTCGCCAGCGCTATGCCCCCGAAAAAACGGTTGATCAGTTGCAATTTGAAGCCAATGCCATGCTCAGGTTGATGCAGTCCGACCTCATCGACATCGGCCATATGAACCGTTGGCGCTGGCAGCGAATTGCCGAAATACAGCTGGATCACGCACAAGCCAGCAGCCTGGACTTGAGTAATTTCCTATATAGCGACGACCAGTTACACAGCCTGGTCGCTGAGTACTTGCGCATCATCGGCTATGTATCCCTGCTGGCCGGCGCTCTGCTGCTGATCACGGCTTGGTACTGTCGCCTGAACCAACGACTGCGGATGGAAATCAGTGCCCGACGCGAAGCTGAAACCCGGCTGCGGCAAATGTCGGAAACCGATGCCCTGACCGGACTGCACAATCTGCGTTATATCAATGAACAGTTGAGTGCCGAGCTGGCGCGTTACCAGCGTTATGGCCACGAATTCTGCGTCGTGATGCTGGATATCGATTTTTTCAAATCGGTCAATGATAACTGGGGCCATCCCGCCGGTGATCGAGTCCTTCAGCAATTCGCACAGCGCTTACAAGAAAAAACCCGTCATACCGACACATTGGCTCGCATCGGGGGCGAGGAGTTTTTGGTCCTGCTACGTAACGTATCGCTGGAACAAGCGCTGGTGGTCGCCGAGGGAGTACGTCAGCACATCGAATCCTCCTCGTTCGAACTCGGTAACCAACACCGTCAGCCGTTGACCGCTAGTATCCGTCTGCGCGGTTACCCCGGAGACCGTGGAAGTCAGCGAACTTTTTGCTCGCGCCGACCAAGCCCTGTATCAGGCCAAGTCACAAGGGCGCAATCGCATCGAGCTAGCCCGCGAATCCCTTTCCAGCCCTCCCCAACTGGCGACCGATACCCCGAGCTAGTTTGCCGTTGCGGTGGCCGCCGAGCTCGCAGGCAATAA
Source organism: Pseudaeromonas pectinilytica (assembly GCF_054780855.1). Lineage (NCBI taxonomy): Bacteria > Pseudomonadati > Pseudomonadota > Gammaproteobacteria > Aeromonadales > Aeromonadaceae > Pseudaeromonas > Pseudaeromonas pectinilytica. The sequence goes on along the minus strand of NZ_BAAGVN010000032.1, from coordinate 17,268 downwards.
TGCACTACCAGCCGCCTCCGCCGCGGGTTGGACTTGGCCCTGTACCGCAGCAGCCGCCTGATCCTGGAGCTGTTGCTGCAAGCTGGCTGGAGTCAGCAGTGCCTGCATGGCCTGTGGCCAAACCGGAACCGTTGCGGCTGCGCCCGTGGTTTCTGCGGCAGCATTCGCCAATGGCTCACTGAACACGGCTGATTTACCCTGTTGCTGTAACAGCACGGCCATTTGATTGGTTTGCGAGTTCCAGACAAAACCGGCCTTATCCGCCAGTGGGCCAGTAACCTTGTTGTTAGACAGCACATAAAACAGCGGGCCTTCTTGCTGGATCTCGTCTGCGGTCTTGAGCAGAGTCACCGCAGTGCCATAATGCTCGCCCAATAGGGGTTGCATCCGATCCTTGATCAGTGGCTGCTCAAACAAGTTCACCTCGTTCGGGTCAAAGCCAACCAGGGGTTTGAGTAATGCCCACATCAATTGACTCTGAGCTCCCGCCAGCAAGGGGGCCACACAGCCACTCAATAACAGACTGACCAACAAGACTTTTAGTAGTCTCCGAACATGCATGTAACTCACTCCATGGTTTAAGCTGATTGGCGACTCGGCATGATACCTTGTGCCGTCTACGTACCGTAGTGAAATTCACCGTCGAGACCGCGCAGTTCTCATATGAGCAATTCGAGTTATATCCCCCGAAACCGTACGCAAAGAACTCAATGACGTTTAATCACGTATCCGGCGCCAGCGGATACCGGTTAACAAGCGTGGAAAATGATGCTAAATATCCAGCACCCCTTGTTCTCTGGTTAGCACGGCAGGATCAAGGATATAAACAACAGAATATGAACCAGAGACGGGAGCAACTTATGATGAGATGGCCAGTCATAGTGATATTACTACTTGCCGGAACCACTGCCTGCAGTGAAATGAAGGCAACCGGCAAAACCATTGGCCATACCACACGGGACGTCACCCGAGAGATTGGGCATACCACACGAGATGTCACCCGGGATATTGGTCATGGCACCCGGGACATGGTGACAGGGGTCAAAGATGGTTGGGAAGAAGAGGCCGAGTAATGCTCACCACGGCAGTGTGAACAAAAAAAGGGAGGCGCGATGCCTCCCTTCGATACTCAATTGCCGAATTACAGTGCCTTGAGAATGCTCTCGACTGTACCCTTGGCATCGCCAAAGCACATGTGGGAGTTGTCCTTGAAGAACAGCGGATTCTGCACCCCGGCATAACCGGTATTCATCGAGCGCTTGAACACGATGACATTCTGCGCCTTCCACACTTCCAGCACCGGCATGCCGGCGATCGGGCTGCCCGGATCTTCCATTGCCGCCGGGTTCACGGTGTCGTTGGCACCAATAACCAGCACGGTATCGGTATCGGCAAAGTCCTCATTGATCTCGTCCATTTCCAGCACGATATCGTACGGTACCTTGGCTTCGGCCAGCAGCACGTTCATATGACCTGGCAAACGACCAGCCACCGGGTGGATACCGAAGCGCACCTTGATGCCGCGATCCCGCAGCTTCTGGGTGATTTCCGCCACCGGATACTGGGCCTGAGCGACCGCCATGCCGTAGCCTGGGGTGATGATGACAGAGCTGGAGTTCTTCAGCAGATCCGCCACATCTTCCGGCTTCATCTCGCGGTATTCACCCATCTCCTCATCTGAGGAGGAGGCACTGACACCATCGGTACCAAAGCCACCGGCAATCACCGAAATGAAAGAGCGGTTCATCGCCTTACACATGATGTAAGACAGAATCGCACCGGAGGAGCCTACCAGAGCCCCGGTGACGATCAGCAGATCGTTGGAGAGCATGAAGCCCGCCGCCGCCGCGGCCCAACCGGAGTAGGAGTTGAGCATGGAGACCACCACCGGCATGTCGGCGCCCCCGATAGAGGAGACCAGGTGCCAACCGAACGCCAGAGCAATCAGCGTCATCAGCACAATAGCCCAGGTCGAGCCACCCACATTGACGAAGTACACCATCAAGACCAGCGACACCACGGCCGCCAGCAGATTCAGCTTATGCTTGTGTGGCAGGTTCAGCGGCTTGGAGCTGATTTTGCCATTGAGCTTGCCGAACGCGACGATAGAGCCGGTAAAGGTAACCGCGCCGATAAACACGCCGAGGAAGATCTCGGTCAGGTGGATATTCAGCATGGCACCGACCAGGTGACCGGAATGCCCCCCTTGTTGGTTTGCCAATTGGGCGATGGCTTGTTGCGCGGCCGCCAGTATCTCTTCCGGACTGCCGGAGAGTGGCAGAACCAGTTGTGCCGCGGCATCGGCTGGCAACAATTCGATGAAGCTATTGAAGCCCACCAGCACCGCCGCCAGACCGACGAAGCTGTGCAGGATCGCCACCAGTTCCGGCATCTGGGTCATCTCGACTTTCAGAGCCAGACGGGCGCCGATTGCCCCGCCGATTGCCATGGCAATCAGGATATAGACAACGCCGTCGACGCTTGGGCTGGCGATGGTGGCTACCAGAGCAATCGCCATACCGACGATACCAAACCAGTTACCGTATTTAGCAGTTTCCTGCCTGGAGAGCCCGGCGAGGCTCAGGATGAACAGTACGGCAGCAATAATATAGGATGCCGTGGCCAATCCTTGAGACATGGTGTTTTCCCCTTAATCCTTACGGAACATCTTGAGCATACGGTGGGTCACGGTGAAGCCACCGACGATATTGATGGTCGCGATCAGCACGGCGACAAACGCCAGCGCCGCAATCAACCCCGAACCCGCGCCAATCTGCAGCAGAGCGCCGACCACGATAATGCCGGAGATGGCATTGGTGACCGACATCAACGGCGTATGCAGCGAGTGGGTGACGTTCCACACCACGTAGTAACCGACCACACAGGCCAGCACGAAGACGGTGAAGTGCGACAAAAACTCCGGTGGCGCCACATGACCCACCCAACCGAAACCGGCGATGCCTGCGGCCGCCAGCCAGTACTTCAGGTTGGATGGCTTCTTGGCTTCCTTGGCCACGGTTGCGGTGACGGTTTCTTTCTTCGGCGCGGCCGAGACACTGATGGCTGGCGGCGGGAAGGTCACTTCGCCGTCACGCACCACGCTCATGTTGCGCAGCACCACATCCTCGAAGTTAATATCGATGGTGCCGTCTTTTTCCTTGGACAGCAGCTTGGTCAGGTTGACCAGGTTGGTGGCATACAGCTGGGAGGATTGAGTCGGCAGACGACCCGGCAGATCGGTATAGCCGATGATCTTGACACCGCTGGCGGTGGTAATCAGCTCGCCCGGCTTGGTGTACTCACAGTTACCACCGGCCGCAGAGGCCAAGTCGACGATGACCGAGCCTGGCTTCATGCTATCGACCATAGCTTTGGTGATGAGCTTGGGAGCTGGCTTGCCCGGGATCAGGGCTGTGGTGATGATGATGTCCACTTCCTTGGCCTGTTCGGCGAACAGCGCCATCTCGGCAGCGATGAACTCTTCGGACATCACCTTGGCGTAACCATCGGAGGAGCCGCCCTCTTCATTGCTGAAGTCGAGTTTCAGGAACTGGCCGCCCATGGATTCGATCTGCTCGGCCACTTCCAGGCGAGTGTCGAAAGCCCGGACGATAGCACCGAGCGAGCCAGCTGCACCGATGGCAGCCAAACCAGCCACGCCAGCACCAATGACCAGCACTTTGGCGGGCGGAACCTTACCGGCTGCGGTGATTTGGCCGGTAAAGAAACGACCAAAGGCATGGGCCGCTTCGACCACGGCGCGATAACCGCCGATGTTGGCCATGGACGACAGGGCATCCAGCGCCTGGGCGCGTGAAATACGCGGCACCATATCCATCGCCAGGACATTGATCTTCTTGACAGAGAGTTTAGCCACCAGCTCCGGATTCTGAGCGGGCCAAACGAAACTGACGAGGGTGGTGCCGTCTTGCAACAACGCAATCTCGGCCTCGGATGGCGCATTCACCTTATAGATGAGCGGCGATTGCCACAGGGTGGCAGTGTCAACCACCACAGCACCTGCGGCTTCAAAGGCGGCATCATCAAAGCTGGCCAGAGCACCGGCACCAGACTCGACGGCCACGTCGAAGCCGAGCTTTTTCAGCTGCTCCACGGTGGCAGGGGTGGCAGCCACCCGAGTTTCACCGGCGAGACTCTCTCTCGGTATACCAATCTGCATGTCTATTCCCTGATATTGAATAAAGGTCGCGATTACCTGTAACACCGACTGGGGGGCGCTACAGTCGTGCGTGGAGACAACCAGCATCACCACGACTAACGTATAAGGCAGTACGGGGCATGATTTGTAACAAACTTTACCCTCTTTTGACACCAGACCAGTCACCTGATCCTGGAGTCATCAATGCCGAAAAGCCGGTCTTGTTGCCGGTCTTCGAGGGCCTGTGCCGCGCGATCCTACCTTCCCCGATGACCCACAACGGGGCCATCGACAAAATGGGTCTCACACTGTAGCCGGTATATTTGCGAAAAAAAACGCTTCGGCTAGCACCAGTTAGAATAAATTCGCCCTATTTGCTACTTTCTGTTCTATTCATAAAAAATTTTTAGCAAAAAAGATCTAAACCAGCCAATGACACGTCAACAATCCAGCCTTGTTTGAGGAGCTGACTATGCGTCTAGTATCGATCCTGATGTTGTTCCTGTTAACCGGTTGCAGTGGCACCCCCGACGGTTTGACCCCGGTCAGTGGCTTTGATGACCAACGCTATCTGGGAACCTGGTATGAGATAGCCCGCCTCGACCACTCATTCGAGCGCGGACTGGAGCGGGTCACCGCCCACTACAGCCGGAATCCGGACGGCAGCATACGGGTCATCAATCGCGGTTATGATCCAGCACTGCAGCAGTGGCGGCAAGCCGAAGGTCTCGCCAAGTTCGTCTCAAGTCCCGATGTCGGTCACCTCAAGGTGAGCTTCTTTGGCCCCTTCTATGGCGGCTACAACGTCCTGCTACTGGATGCCGATTATCAGTATGCGCTGGTCAGCGGTCCCAACCGTGACTATCTCTGGCTCCTGGCGCGCACGCCTACCCTGGCCCCCACCACATACGACCAGGTTCTCGAGCAGGCCCGACAGATGGGATTCGATACCCAGCAGCTGATCCGTGTCAAACAATGAGTCGTCACGGCCACCATATGCAACAAAGCCAACCTCGGGGTTGGCTTTGTTGTGCTTATCACTTGCAACGAGCAACATCGCCCGATGGTTTCTAGCGATACATGGCCTCGATCTCGGCACCGAACGCCTGCTCGATGGCCTTGCGGCGCAACTTCAGGGTCGGCGTCAGCTCGCCCTTCTCCATAGAGAAGGGGCGCGGCAACAGAGTAAACTTTTTCACCTGCTCGTACTTGGCAAGACCGGATTGCAATCCGTTGATCCGGGCCTCAAAAAAGGCCACCACCTTGCCATGCCGTAACAATTCCATCTGACTTTGATAATTCAAGCCAATCGAACGGGCGTACTCTTCCACCGCCTCGAAGCAGGGCACAATCAGCGCCGAGACAAAGTGCCGGGCATCAGCAATCACCGCGATCTGTTCGATGAAGCGATCCTGGGACAAGGCCCCCTCGACCAACTGCGGCGCCACATATTTGCCATTCGAGGTCTTCATCAACTCTTTGAGTCGCTCGGTAAACAGCAAACGCCCCTGAGCATCCAGATCGCCAGCATCCCCGGTACGGAAATAACCATCCGCGGTGAAGACCTTGGCGGTCTCCTCCGGTTTGTTGTAGTAACCGCGCATCACGGTTGGACCTTTAACCTGGATCTCTTTGTCTTCGCCCAGACGGATCTGCAAACCGTTCAGCGGCGTACCAATGGTGCCGATCGCCAGATCATCGATATTCGGGCAAGAAACCGTGGCACTGGTTTCGGTCAGACCATAGCCGCACTTGATGTTCAGACCAGCGGCGTTGAAGAACAGGTTAATCTCATCTGCCAGGCGCGCACCACCCACGGGTAAAAAACGCACCCGGCCACCGAAGCGTTGGCGCAAGGTCGAAAACAGCAGTTTGTCCGCCAACTTGAATTGCAAGCCTAACCACAACCCGAGCGACTCACCGCTGCGCTTCACCTCAAGAGCCTTAAGCCCAACGCCTTTAGCCCAGTAGAACAGCTGACGACGCACTGGATTGGCGCTATCGGCCTTGCCGTGAATGATGTTGTAGGCTTTCTCGTAGACTCGGGGCACGGCACACATCACGGTTGGGCGCACATCGTGCAACACCGACATCACCGCCTGCGGATCCCGGATATAAACATTGACCGCCCCCCGGTAGAGCACGTAGTAGCTCCAGTAACGCTCATAGACGTGGCTGAGCGGCAACAGCGCCAGCGAGACATCATCGTGTCCGACTGTCACCCGTTGATCGTGCATCACCAGCACAGCCGCCAGATTGTTGAAGTCCACCATCACCCCTTTGGGCTCGCCTGTGGTACCCGAGGTGTAAACCAGGGTCAACAGATCGTCCATGCGATACTCGGTCGCCCGGTGCGCCAATTCGGCCATGCTCGGCTCATGATTGCCATGCTGCAACAAGGCATCAAAACGCATGGCTTGCGAGCATTGACGCAAGTCCACTTGCTCATCAAAACAGATGATGTGATCCAGTTCTCCGGCCTGTAGTAATTGCAGTGCCAGATCAAACTGCGGTTGTTCGCCAACAAACAGAATACGGATCCCGGCATCGCGCACGATATAGCGGGTCTGTTCCAGGGTATTGGTCGGGTAAAGCGGCACCACCACCCCGCGAGCCGCCAGGATGCCGAGATCGGCCTGGGTCCATTCGGGCATATTGCGGGAGAAGATCCCCACCATCTGCTGGGGTCGTAAACCGAGGCGGATCAACGCCTGGGCCAAGAAGTCGATGCTGTGGCCCAAAGCCTGCCAGCTGATATCGCGCCATTGTCCATCCTGCTGGACCCGTAACGCCGCTTTGCTCTTCAATCCCTCGATTCGCGTACGAAAAACTCGAACCAAATGAAGCTCATGCATCAGGATTCACCTATCTATTTACAGTTGTACGGCCAATCAGACACTCATTATAGGCCTTGGGCTTCAGGATCCCATATTTTAGCGTACAGGTGTTAGCTTTTTGAAAAAGCCCGCCGCGAGGCGCAGAATAGTGACTCATTAGCGGCTGAGGATAAATCAGACCATGCCGAGTATCTCGCATTCGATGAAGTTGACCATTGTCGGAGCACTTTTGTTGTTGCTGGCCTGTCTTGGTGCCCTGCTTATGCTGGACGGCCAACCCGCCCACACTCGTGCCAACTGGCTATACAATGCCGCAGGCTACCAACAGGCAGTCTATCGCGGACAACAAAATGGCAAACCACGACTGCTGTTACTGGAGAGCAACGCCTGCCCGCGCTGCCAGCAACTCGAGCATCAACTGTGGCAGGATCCGGTTTTGATTCGGGAACTGGGGAGTTGGCAACTGGTCCGCTTGCAGCAGGATGCCGATCCGGCCACTGCACAACTCATCGATCGGTACCGGGGGAAAGCTGAACTCCCTCTGGTGATCCTGGAGCGTGCTGCTGCTTCCAATTACCAGGCGCTCTACTTTAACCGCGATCTGACAGCATTCAGTTTGGCAGCCGACCCGATGACATCTGCACAACCGCTGGATGCCCACCATCTGCAGCAGGCATTGCAGCGCTGGCAGCAACAGAGTCAGTTCCCCAACCAGCTCCCCTGAGTCGGTACCTGTCCCTGGATGTGAAAAGGGATCGACACCAGTCGCTGACCATCATTGCGTTGCACGGCAAAGTGCAGATGTGGCGCCGTGCTATAGCCGGTATTACCCGACTCGGCAATCATCTCTCCGACATGTACGCTCTGACCGGCGCTGACTCGTGCCGTTCCTGTGCGCAGGTGCGCATAAACCGTCATGGTGCCATCGGCATGCAACAGCCGGATGTAATTGGTTTGCGCCCGACTGGCGGGATCCTGACTATTGCCACGAAAGCCCATCTTCATATCCAGCACCACGCCGGGCCGAGCCGCCAGGACTGGGGTTCCCTCCGGCATGGGGACATCGATGGCATAACGGTTCCCGGGTAGATGATGGCTATAACCACCGTTGAAGCCTTGTGAGACCCGAAAACGGCCACGAAAAGGCAGTTGTAGCTCGGAATCCTGAACTGCAGAGGGCATGCCAATAATGAAGCTGTGGGTGATCTCGAGCTGTCCGCTACCGCTATAGCGCAGCGTATCGACAAACTGCTCCGAGCGAGCGGGTACCACTATGGGTTCACGTAAGTCGCGGTGGCTCTGTACGCCGAGCTGCTGACTCAAGAGCAGAGTCACTGTGACTGGGCCATGTAATTCGTTGATGATAAAAAGATTACCGCTGGCCGTGTACCGCAGTTTTACCTTGTCCGGATCCGGGTCCAGATATTCCATCTCTTGCGGTTTAAACGGCGCAGCCAAACCCAGATCATCGGTATAGCTCAACGTGCCCTGGGCATCGACATACTTGTACACGCTGGCCGCGGCCGATGAAGAACCCAGCACCATCAGCAGGCTCCACAGTGGCCAGTTCATCATCCTTGCTGACACATACACCCCATCCACTGCACTCCACACCAGCCGCTACGAAAAACCTTCTGCTCTAATCCAGCCGTTCACCACGGTGCATGACCAGGGCATCCTCTGATCCAGTCGCGGCGCGATAGTAACCTTTTCGGATCCCAACCTGCTGATACCCCTGCTGCAAATAGAGCTGCTGGGCTCGGATATTGCTCCGCCGAACCTCCAACCACCAGCAACGGCATCCCGCCAAGGCAGTTTGCTGTAAGTAGTGCGCTAATAGTGCCCGCCCCCAGCCCCGGCCCTGATATTCCGGAACAACACACAAATTGTGCAGCGTGCTCTCATCCAATAGGGCATCGGCAACGTAAAAACCGACCAGCTGGCCCTGCCACCAGGCGCCAACATTCTGATAACGCTCACCAAAACTGGCACTGAGCACAGAATCCGACCAGGGATAGGCATGAGCATCTTGCTCCAATGGCAACATGACGGGTACATCCAGCACGCTCAAAACACGAAATTCAAGCATCGACAGCCTCAGCCAACCGTCCAGAAGCACAGAGTTGTTGCCACAGCTGACGTTTTCCATTTCGGCCATCCAACAACTGAGCCGCAGGTACCTCGGATAAGACCTCTGCAGACGCCGGGGGCGCTAGTACCAACACGGCATCCAAGGCAGCCACAGGAACGCCCGGATCCCATGCCTGACATGAGCATGGAGGCACCCGGAACAGGCGGCAAAGATCGGCCAGCCAGCGCGGTTGATCACCTAGCAGCCAGAGCGTCCAGTCCTCAGCCCCACTATCCTTGGAGTCCACGACTGGCAGTTGTCCCTGCAACACCAATAATTCAGGGCGACGCAGCTGCCACTCTTGCAAGCCCAAGGGTTTGAACAATGCCAAACGTCGGGTATCCATAGCGCTCATCTCCTCTTGTCTGATAATTGACGAATGACCGACGAAGTTTACCATCCCCCGGCGCCGAACTGATGGTACCAACTTCCGAGTGAGTGATTTTGCCGCTATAAATGCAGAATCCCCTTGCGTTTGTGAGACTAATCACAACAATTAGCACCATTGGCTCTGCTTCTGTGAGCCCGAGCAAGGGGCTGTCCTTCCTTACGTTTCCTGGGGCAGCATACTGCAAGCATGTACTATGGGATAACCGCGACATGAGCGGCAAAATACTTCAGGATCGAATTGGCAAACTGATTGATGCACTGTCCATCGGCCTCTATGAGCGTAAAGACACTATTCGCTTGTGCCTGCTTGCCGCTCTCGCCGGTGAGAGCGTGTTCATGCTCGGCCCTCCCGGCATCGCCAAGAGCCTGATCGCCCGACGCTTGATCTGCGCCTTCCGCGACAGTCGGCCGTTTGAATACCTGATGACTCGCTTCTCCACCCCCGAAGAGGTATTCGGGCCGCTCTCAATCCAGGCCCTCAAAGATGAAGGCCGCTATCTGCGATTGACGGAGGGCTATCTACCGGATGCTGAAGTTGTGTTTCTGGATGAAATCTGGAAAGCCGGCCCGGCGATCCTCAATACCTTGCTGACCGTCATTAACGAGCACAGATTCCGTAACGGCGAGAAGGAAGTGGCTGTCCCCATGCGTCTGCTGGTCACCGCCTCCAACGAATTACCGCAAGCCGATAGCGGCCTCGAAGCCCTCTATGATCGCATGTTGCTGCGCTTGTGGCTGGACCGGATCCAGGATAAGCAGAACTTTCGCGCCATGTTGACCAGCCGTCAGGATCCGGCCCAGGACCCGGTACCAGCCGCCTTGAAAATCGATGATGACGAATATTCGGGCTGGCAACAGGCCCTCTCTCAAGTCGGCTTGAGTGACGCCATGTTCGAGCAACTGTTTCAGTTGCGTGAGCGCCTGAACCTGCTCGATAACGCGGCACACGCCGAGCATCAGCAGTCGCTGTATGTCTCCGATCGTCGCTGGAAGAAAGCGTTACGTCTGCTGCAGGCCAGTGCCTTCTTTAATGGCCGTCAGCAAATAGTGCCACTCGATCTCCTGCTACTGAAGGATTGCCTGTGGCACGACCTCTACGCCCGCGAGCAGATCACGCAGCAACTCTCGGACTACGCCCGTCTGCAGGCTTTCGCGCAAGAGCGGCTCGGCTTCATGCAGCAACGGTTGCGCCAGGAGCTACAACACTTTCATGAAGAGTTGGCCCACGAGCTCAGCTGTCAGCTGGAGCCGCGAGATAATCGCCTGTTCAAGCGCGAGACACCGGCCTGGCATATCGACTTCAAGGGCTCGGGGCTGGATCCGGATCTATCGGTCTTCCGGTTACTGTTTTTGACCCCTTGCCAGCTGGACCCCAAACAACCGGAGCGAGCAACACGCTATGCCAGTCTCGGTCGAGCCGAACTGTTGCGCTGGCTCAGCCATGGCGGTGAGGTTCAGGTTCACTTACATGCTGACCAACACCTGACCGCCCTGACCCTGGATGTCGATCAGAAGCAGCAACTGATGGCTCGTGACGCGGCCCACCGCGCCATTCCAGTGGCGATTGCCCGACCGGGCGGTATCCCGCAATGGCAATCCCAGCGCTGGCTGGAAAAGCTCGAGGCCCTGTATACCCAACGCCGCGAGTTACTGCGCGAGATCCAGCAGCAACGCAACACCTTTACCAGTCAATGCCCACATCTGTTTTTAGGTCAGGAATGGCTGTTGCAGATTGAAGAGAGTCTGCTGCAATTGACACAAAAAGATGATGCCCTGTTGCAACTGCTGGACGAGGCTCGCGAGGCGCTCGACAACTTGTTGCAAAATGCGGGAGGCCAGTAATGGTTGAGCTGCATACCATAGCGACCCTGTTGTCCTTGAATGAGGCGGATATCCTCAAGGATATGGTGAGCAGTTTTATGGCCTCACCCCAGATCAGCGGTTTTTTGCAAGCTAAACCCAAGTTCGAGCAGCAGATCCGCGAGCAGTTGCAGCGCTGGGGACGCGGTCTGAATAGCGAGGTACAACATAGGCCGGCACCGCCCGAGTTGGAAGCCGAATTTTTGCTGTACCAGGAAACGCTGACCCTACCGGCCGAACAGTTCCGCAGTCATGAGTCGCGTCTGCTCTGCCAGTTAGCCAAGACCAGCGCCTTCCACCAAGAGGCCATCAGCCTGCTGGAGAACCTCAAAGAGGCCAATCCACACCTACGCAAGCAACTGTTTTTGCGCAAATGGCGCGATACCCTGGTGAACCGGATCATGTGCATCGAGCTGGAAATGGCCGAACAAGATCGCGATCGGATGCTCAAAGAGCTGGAAAAGCGCATGGAGATCACCAGCGAGGTCGAGGAGGCGCTAGACATGCAGGATCCCGGAACGCTCTGGGATCTGAGTGCGGCAACTATGCTCCAGGGTGATAGCCGCCGCCTACGCCACTATGCCAAGTTCTTGGCCCGCAACCCGGAGCTTCAGCGCATTGCCGCCGAGCTCGGGCGATCCGCGCGCCAGGAGAGTGGAGCCACCAGCCAGTTACAAACCATTGAGACAACCGCCCTGCAATATGAACAGCGGGATCGGATCCCGGATGATCTAGTGGGGATACACCAGAGTAACCAGCTCAATCGCCTACTCCCCAGCGAAGCCATGTTACTGGCCAATCCGGAGCTGGAGACCATCTTCTATAAACATCTGGCCGAGCAGCGCTTGCTGAATTACCACTTCATGGGCCAAAGCCGCAGCCCACAGCGGATCCAGAGCGAGCGTTATGTGCAGGGCGAAAACCAGATCCCCAAAGGCCCGTTTATTGTCTGTATTGATACCTCCGGCTCCATGAGCGGCTATCCAGAAGAGACCGCCAAGGCTTTTTGCTTTGCCTTGCTGCAAATCGCACTCAATGAGGGGCGGGGCTGTATCGTGCAGCTCTTTTCCACCGATGTGGTGAGTTATGAGTTGATCGGGCCAGAGGGGTTACAAGAAGCACTCAACTTTCTTGGCTGCAGCTTCAAGGGGGGAACCGACCTAACGCCTTGTTTTGCCCAGATGCTGAACCGGATGCAGGCAGACGAGTACGCCAATGCCGATGCGATTGTGCTCTCCGACTTTATCGCTCAGCGTCTACCGGTTGAGATGCTGGAACAGGTAAGAGATATCAAGGAGAAGGGAAACAGGTTCAATGCCGTAGCGCTCTCCCGTCACGGTAAGCCGGCACTGATGAAGATTTTCGATGCGGTGTGGCGATTTGATACCGGTCTGCAGGGGCGTCTGCTCCGCCGCTTGCATTAAGTCGACGTCAGCAACCCAAGTGTGCCGGGCAGAAATGCAAAAACCCGCCAGAGGCGGGTTTCTACGAATTTGTGTTGGCAGGGGCGGAGGGATTCGAACCCCCAACCATCGGTTTTGGATACCGCTGTTCTACCAATTGGAACTACGCCCCTGCATTCAACGAGGCGAATTATACAAACTGACCTGCAAAGGTAAAGCCCTTTTTCTGTTGTTCGCGTGCAAGTGCGCAACAAGTAAGCAAAAAGTGACCATCCGCGCATTCTCTCGCCATTACCGCATTTTCCCCGCGGGTTGAATTAACATGCCAGCCGCGTTGCTCTATAATCCATGCGCCCTGATTCAAGGATAAGGAAACAGCATGGCACCTCGCGCTATCTTCCCGCCAGCTCACCACGTTTATCTGCGTGGCTGCCATCCATTCCTGATCAGCACAGAACTCATGAAAAAGCCCCGTCTATTGGGGCTTTTTTCTGTCCGTATGACCGATATCTAAGGGAAATCAGACGATGGCCAACCCCCTGTACCAAAAGCACATCATCTCTATCTCCGATCTAACGCGTCCCGAGCTGGAGTTGGTCGTGCAAACCGCCAGCAGACTCAAAGCCGAGCCGCGCCATGATCTGCTGTGCAACAAGCTGGTTGCCAGCTGCTTCTTCGAAGCCTCAACGCGCACTCGTTTGTCGTTCGAGACTGCGGCCCAACGACTGGGCGGCTCTATCATCGGCTTTGCCGATGCCGGGAATACCTCGTTGGCCAAGAAGGGGGAAACGCTGGCCGATTCGGTACGCATTATCACCTCCTACACCGATGCCTTCGTGATTCGACATCCTCAGGAAGGTGCTGCGCGTCTGGCAGCCGAGTTCTCCCGGGTGCCGGTGATCAATGCGGGTGATGGTTCGAACCAGCATCCGACACAGACATTGCTCGATCTGTTCACGCTGTACGAAACCCAGGGCACGCTGGATGGATTGAAAGTTGCCTTCGTCGGTGACTTGAAATATGGCCGCACCGTCCACTCGCTCGCTCAGGCGCTGAGCCTGTTCGGCGCGCGCCTCTACTTTGTCTCTCCGGAAATGCTCGCCATGCCCGATTACATCTGCGAAGAGCTGGAAGAGCGTGGCATCGAGTACAGCATCCATGAGCAGCTCGAGGAGATCATCCCCGAACTAGATATCCTCTATATGACCCGAGTGCAGAAAGAGCGGTTTGACGAAACTGAATATAAACACATAGCGGCCAAATATATTCTGACCACAGACACGCTGCAGGAGGCCAAGCCAAATCTGAAAATCCTGCATCCTCTGCCACGGGTCGATGAAATTCACATCGATGTGGACAGCACTCCGTATGCCTATTACTTCGAACAGGCGGAAAACGGGGTTTATGCCCGCCAGGCTCTGCTGGCTCTGGTTCTCAACGAAATCGTTTAAGGAGCACATCCATGTCCGAGAAAAAACAACTCCAGGTTGAGGCCATTCGTAACGGTTCCGTGATCGATCATATTCCGGCCGGCCAGGGCATCAAGATCCTCAAGCTTTTCCACCTGCTGGATACTCGTGAGCGCATTACCGTTGGTCTGAACCTGCCATCAGCCGCCCTGGTCGCCAAGGACCTGATCAAGGTTGAGAACACCCTCCTCACCGAGGGACAAGCGAATCAGCTCGCACTGTTTGCACCCAACGCCACGGTCAACATCATCGAAGATTTCCGGGTCGTAAAGAAACATCAACTGCGTTTGCCCGAGCAGATCAATGGCGTATTCGCCTGTCCTAACTCCAACTGCATCAGCCATAGCGAACCAGTAGCCAGCGGCTTTAGCGTACGCGAGGTGAAAGGTGATGTGCGGATGAAGTGTAAATACTGTGAAAAATCATTTACCAAAGAGATTGTCAGCGCCAATTTCTGAACCGGATCACAAGGCCAATCGTTAGATTGGCCTTCTCTCTCCTCTGCCACAAAAACAGTATTCTTTATCTATACTCAAGCCATTCAGGTTCATGGTTTTTGAATCCATTCGAGGTGGTGCCATATGATTGTTCTGGTCGGCGGCGAAAAAGGTGGCAGCGGCAAGAGCTGTCTGGCACAAAACCTAGCAGTCTATTTCAGAACTCACTATAACGGCGAGGTTCTGCTGGTCGATTGCGATCCTCAACGCACCACATCAGACTGGATCCAGGAGCGAAAAGACAATACCGAACTCCCTTCCATCAATTGTGTGCAACTCTATGGCAACATCCGCGAGGACCTGCTCAGTCTGAAAACCCGTTATGATTTCGTGGTGGTGGATTGTGGCGGGCAAGATAACCGGGCATTGCGCTCATCTATGTCCGTAGCCTCTCATGCCCTTATTCCACTGAGGCCAAAACGGCGTGACCTCAAGACGCTGCCACATATGGAAGACATCATCACCACCTGCAAGATGGTTAACCCGACGCTGAACGCAGCAGTGGTCATGACCCAGTGTCCATCCCTACCGAATCAGGCCAAACGGATCCTAGAGGCCAAAGAGGTTTGCGCCTCCTATTGCGTAAATGTGTTGAATGCCATCATCTACAGTCGCAATGTATATGATGATAGTGAGGAGCGCGGACTTTCAGTCATGGAAATTGAACCGGGCGGAAAAGCAGCGGAAGAGATCCGGGTTATCGCCAAAGAGTTTCTGAATTTATAGGGAATACTATGGGCTTGTCTGACCTGAAGAAGAAATCGCCCCAGACTGATGTTGCCAACACCCCCATCACCCTGGATGAGTTCATCAATGATGCTGAACTCTATGCATTGGGGCACTCCCGGCAGATAGTGCTTCCCGGTACTCCGCGTCAAAATGATAACCAACCCGGCTCAGCAACCTCGGAGCAGGAGACTAACAACGACCTTAAGGCCGTTTTCAAAAAAGCTACCTACTCCATGAGTCTGGAATGCATCGACCACCTGAAATTGATCGCTGAAAACGACGGCATGAACAGATCCCAGCTCTTACGCTTATTCACTCACTATTTTTACCAACTGCCACCGGAAGAGCGCGACCTTATCTACGAGCGTTTCAGCCACCTGTTTGACAACAACAAGAAGTAGTAAACGAGCTATTGAGCCATCCGCGCTTTTGTTACTATTTTGTCCTTTCCTGTTCGCGCGGTATTTTTGCAATGACGATAGGTCTCTTTTACGGCTCCAGTACCTGCTATACCGAGATGGTGGCGGAGAAAATCCAGGCATTGCTGGGGGCCGATCATATTCATTTGCACAATTTGAAACAGACTCCCATTCAACAAATGGCGGACTACCAAATCCTGATGCTCGGGATCTCGACTTGGGATTTCGGCGAAATCCAAGAGGACTGGCTAGCCAACTGGGATGCCATCGATACCATAGATCTTCACGGCAAAGTCGTCGCCTTGTTCGGCTTGGGGGATCAACTCGGGTATGGGGAATGGTTTCTCGATGCCATGGGTTTGTTACATGACAAATTAGTCGTACAAGGCTGCCAGATCGTGGGCTACTGGCCGAATGAGGGGTATGACTTTGAGACCTCGAAAGCTCTGGTAGATGATGGCCGATTTTTCGTAGGTCTGGCGCTGGATGAAACCAGCCAATATGAACTAACCGATCAGCGCTTAGCCGCTTGGTTACCGCAGGTGTTGGCTGAAATCGCCAGCCTCTAAGCTTCAAGCCTTCATTAAATCACAAGCTCTTGATACAGGACTGCAATAAAAAGGGCGACCGAAGTCGCTCTTTCCCTTCCTATGAAAACAGAAGGTTACACCACTCACCACCCACGAAACCAAGCAAGTGGTTTAAATGGTGGTTTAAATGTTACAGAAAATCCCCTACACAACCAGGGCGGGAGCACACTTTGCTGAATTTTTAACCAAAGAATAACTGTGCCCGATAATTGTCATCCCAACTTGCTTTTTTTAGCTTGTTTCTCTGGCTCGGCGCGCCGCAATCACTCTGTTTTACGATGTTCAGAACAAACCGTCGGAATAGCGCCATATTCTCGACCGCATCCTCCATCGCAATCCTTGATGCATCCTCGTTGAACACCACATCAAGAATGTAATGCTGACTGTTCTCGATCCGCCAATGCTGACGAATATAGTGCCCGAGCAACTTGTGCTTGGGGGATAACGAGCTGACATAGTAGNCTTTTAATTGAAACACATAGCGTTCTTCCTGGCGGCCATGCCCACTCTCTTTGTGCTCGACGATAATCTTCTCTTTCTGAGCGTCAAACAGTGCCTGGAATTGTGACTGAACGGCTTGGTACAACTTTGGCTGATTTTTCTTTACCTGTACCACCACATGAGCCTTCTTCTCGCTGATTTTCTCGAGTGTTTCTCTCTGACAATGCAGGGCATCGAGCGTGACAACGGCACCTTTGAGTTCAAGAATGTCCAGCATCTCTTTGACGGTTTCGATTTCCCCCTTCTTGTTAGGGGTTGCTTTCTGGCTTAACACCAGCCCATT
>NZ_BAAGVN010000031.1:0-1215 GCF_054780855.1 Pseudaeromonas pectinilytica | reverse complement strand
GGCGTACCGCAGTTGGTGGTACCCGATTGCCTGAAAAGTGCCGTCAGCGTGGCGCGCAAGACCGATCCGGATCTCAACCCCACTTACCAGATGCTGGCGGCCCATTTCGGTACGGCGATCATGCCCGCGCGGCCCCGCAAACCGAAGGATAAGTCCAAGGCGGAAGTGGGAGTGCAGATCGTCACCCGCTGGATCCTGGCGGTGCTGCGTCATGAAACCTTCCATAGCCTGACGCAGCTGAATCAACGGATAGGTGAACTACTGACCAAGCTCAACCAGAAACCCTTCCAGAAGCTTCCTGGCTGCCGTGCCTCACTGTTTGCCGAGCTCGATGCTCCGGCGCTCAAGCCGCTGCCGGATTATCCCTANATGCCTTGCAGGGCAAGCGGCTGGAGGCTCATCTGGCCGAGCATACCGTCACGCTGTACCACGCAGGCAAGGTCGTGGCCGAGCATCCGCGCAGTCATCGCAAAGGTCAGCACAGCAGCCTGGCTGCCCATATGCCCGCGCATCACCAAGCGCTGCTGGAGTGGTCGCCCGAGCGTCTGCTCGGCTGGGCGGCGTCCATCGGACCTTACACCACGCATTGGGTGGATGGTTTTATCCGGAATGTGGCGCACCCGGCGCAAGCGGTGCGACCTTGTCTGGCCTTGCTGGGGCAGAGCAAAACCTATGGCAAGGAGCGGCTGGAGGCGGCCTGCCTCCGGGGTTACCTGACCGGCGCCAATCGGCTGCACAACATCCGCAGCATGCTCAAGAACGGCCTGGAGCAACAACCCATCGCCAGCAAGCGACAGGATCCGCTGCAAGACATCCGTCATGACAATGTCCATGGCGAGCACTACTTCCACTAACCCCCACCGATCAGGAGAAGCCGATGCAATTACACCTCGATGAACAACTAAGCCGCCTGCACTTGAGCGGCATGAAACAGGCCCTGAACCAGCAGCAGGCCCAGAGCATGCTGTACCTGGATATGGGTTTTGAAGAGCGGCTGCAACTGTTACTGAGCCATGAGCTGGTGCAACGGGAGCAGAGGAAAACCAACCGCCTGGAGAAGCAAGCCCGGTTCCGGCTCGCCGGACAGGTGGAGCAACTGGACTATCGGGCCGGTCGAGGCGTCAGCCAGGCACAGATCCGCCAACTGCTGGAAGGACACTGGCTGAGTCATCAACAAAATCTGCTGCTGACGGGCGCGGCAGGCTGTGGCAAGAG
>NZ_BAAGVN010000030.1:0-37297 GCF_054780855.1 Pseudaeromonas pectinilytica | reverse complement strand
GCAGCAACAACCAGGATAGCGCCGTCCATTTGAGCAGCACCGGTGATCATGTTCTTCACGTAGTCGGCGTGGCCTGGGCAGTCGACGTGTGCGTAGTGACGTGCCGGGGTGTCGTACTCAACGTGAGAGGTGTTGATGGTGATACCACGAGCCTTTTCTTCCGGTGCCTTGTCGATTTGGTCGAAAGCGAAGGCCTTACCGCCGTAGGTCTTGGCCAGCACTGCGGTGATGGCGGCAGTCAGGGTGGTCTTACCGTGGTCAACGTGGCCGATAGTACCTACGTTAACGTGGGGTTTTGTACGTTCAAATTTTTCTTTAGACATGCTCGTCCCTCTAACTATCACTGCTCAAGTGGTGGCTAGCCACCGCACAAGTCGCTACTGGAATAAACTCAAGGTGTTGATTGGTAAACGGCATATCCGCCCGCAAAGTTCCAGTAACTGATTAAATAGGAACTTATTTATCGCGGTGGATATTGGAGCGGGCAGCGGGAATCGAACCCGCGTCATCAGCTTGGAAGGCTGAGGTAATAGCCATTATACGATGCCCGCTTGTTTTTCAGACCAACAACCTCGAACCCTAAAAACTGGTGGAGGGAGAAGGATTCGAACCTTCGAAGGCAGAGCCGTCAGATTTACAGTCTGATCCCTTTGGCCGCTCGGGAACCCCTCCGGATTGCGGCGTGGCTCTGCGACAACAACACAGACCCATGCACGAGCGCGGGCATTTTAGGGTATGGAATTGATTCCTTGCAACCGGATGGTTGCTGTTTTTTTGGCTAGAACGCGCTAAAAGTACAAAAACTCCGTTCAAGCCATTCCCCTGCGGCTTGTGAGCCCTCCCCCCTTGGTGTAATGTCGCCCTGCTTAAAAAGGGAGTTTTGCATGACGATCGATACAGGCCACTTGTCTCCTTATCTGAGTTTTTCCCGTGATCAGTGGTCCGACCTGCGCGCGGCAGTACCTATGACACTGACCGAGCAGGATCTGATCCAGCTCCGCGGGATCCATGATGAACTCTCGTTGGACGAGGTGCGGGATATATATCTGCCCCTATCCCGCTTGTTGAATCTGTATGTCAAAGCGCGCCAGAGTCGTAGCAAGGTTATCGAGCAGTTTTTAGGCACTCAGCCGTCTCACCTGCCCTACGTCATCAGCATTGCTGGCAGTGTCGCCGTCGGCAAGAGTACGACAGCGCGTATTTTGCAGGCACTGTTGGATCGCTGGCCGGAACACCCGAAAGTCGAACTCATCACCACAGATGGCTTTCTGTTTCCTAATCAGGAGCTGGAAGCTCGTGGCTTGATGAAAAAGAAAGGCTTCCCGCAGTCATATGACATGCGGCGCTTGGTCAATTTCGTTGCAGATATCAAGGCTGGTTCGGAAAGTGTCAGCGCACCGGTTTATTCCCACCATATCTACGACATAGTTCCGGAAGCAGAAAAGCGGGTCGAGCAACCCGATATCCTGATCATTGAAGGATTGAACGTGTTGCAGAGCGGTATGGATTATCCCCATGATCCACATCATGTATTTGTGTCCGACTTTGTCGATTTTTCTATCTATGTGGATGCCGAAGAATCGCTGTTGAAAAATTGGTATATCGAGCGCTTTTTGCGTTTCCGCAAGGGTGCCTTTGCCGATCCGACTTGTTATTTCCATCATTACGCCGCATTAAGCGAAGACGAGTCCATTGCCATCGCCAGTACCATCTGGGACGAAATCAACTATCCGAATCTGAAGTCGAATATTTTGCCGACTCGTGAGCGCGCCAGCCTGATCCTGACCAAAGGCGCAGCTCATGCCATCGAGCAGGTTAAATTGCGGAAATAGCGTTCAGAGAGCGGTGCGGGATGCTCAGATCCCGCGCAGCGAAATCTCCCCACCCATATACACTTCCAACGTGTCATTCCGCTCCAGAACCAGACCACCCTGTGGGTTGATGCCACGCACCACCCCGGATATCTGCTGTTCCCCAAGGGTAAGTTGCACAGGTTTATCCCGATAAATATCCAGACGATTCCACCGCTCGACAAATGGCGCCAGACCATCTTGCTCGAAACTTTCCAATGCCCGGCGTAAATTCTGGATAAAGGTGGCCGTCAGGAGATTCCGCTGCAGTGGCTCACTGCGCAAGCGGGCTAATGAGGTCCAGGGTTGACCGATATGGGCACCCAGCTCGACTGGCATCGTCAGATTCAATCCCACCCCCACGACGACATGGCAACTGCCTCCAGCGATCGCGGACATCTCCACCAGGATCCCGGCCAGTTTTTCACCTCGGGCATAGAGATCATTGGGCCATTTCAAGCCAACATCAGGGTAATTCAGCGCCTGCAGGGTTTCCGCCAGTGCCACACCGACAACCAGGCTCAAGCCCATAGCAGCGGCGAATCCGGACTCCAGTCGCCAGTACAGACTCATAATCATCTGCCCCGCGAATGGCGAAACCCATTGTCGCCCGCGGCGGCCACGCCCCGAGGTCTGACACTCCGCTAATAGGCACTCACCTTTTTGCCAATCCGCCAATCGACTCATCATGTACTGATTAGTCGAATCGATCACGGCGATACAATGAATAGGCGCCCCCGGTAACTGCTCCAGATAAGCGGCATCGAGCAACTCCAAAGGTCGGGCAAGACGATATCCTTTACCGGTGACACTAAAAATATCCAGCCCCAGAGCCTTGAGGCTCTTCACCTGTAAACTGATCGCCGCACGACTGATCGCCAATTGCTGGCCAATTTGTTCGCCGGAGTGAAATTCACCATCAGCCAGTAGTTGCAGTAATTGTTGTTGCCTCTCCGTCAATCGGCGCATGAGCAGGCCTCATCCAGGGTCACCTCGCCAGTTGTGCCCATAAAACGCACTTCCGGAGTCAGCTTGATACCAAATTGTTCATGGACCCGCTGTTGGACATGTTTTGCCAGTTTCACGATTTCAAATGCCGCCGCCCCCCCCAGGTTCACCAGGACCAGGGCTTGCTGGGCATGAACAGCCGCGCGCCCCATCTCCAGCCCCTTGAGTCCAGCCCGCTCAATCAGCCAGCCCGCAGCCAGTTTCACAGAGCCATCCGCCTGCGGATAAGCGGGCATAACCGGATACTCGGCTTGCAATGCGGCAGCTTTTCCAGCGTCGACCGTCGGATTCTTGAAGAAGCTCCCTGCATTCCCCAACTGTTCAGGTTGCGGTAATTTTTCAAGCCTTAACTGGCAAACGGTATTAAAGATCTGTTGGGCTGTGACTTGAGACCCGAGCTCGCGTAGCGGTCCGTAACCGGTAACGGCTTGCCACTGTTTCGGTAATTTGAATCCGACGGCTGTGATAATCCGGCTATGTTGCCATTCTTGCTTGAAACGACTCTCCCGATATCCGAATCCGCACTCTTGAGCCGGGATCCGTAGCTGTTGTTGCAGATCCAGATCCCATACGTCGACGTAACTGCAGTAACGACACACTTCAACGCCGTAGGCACCAATATTTTGTACCGGAGCTGCCCCAACCGACCCCGGGATCAGAGCCATGTTTTCGAGGCCAGCCATACCTTGACTCAGACTCCATTGTACCAGTTGGTGCCAGTTCTCTCCGGCAGCAACATGCAATGACCAAGCATCGTCACACTCGGTCACATCGATCCCTTTCATGGCATTTACCAAGACCAAACCCGAAAAGTCACTGGTGAACAAGATATTACTTCCCCCCCCCAGAACCAGCCGGGGCAGATTCCGCCAACGATCATCCAGCAGAATCTGTTGCAACTCGGCCAGAGAGTCGAAAGCCAGTCCCCAGTCGGCATAGGCTTTCATGCCAAACGTATTCCAGGGGGTCAGGTCAAAGTGCGCGCTCGGGGTCATAAACCACTCCTTACCATCAGGTCGTTGAGTGTACCCCATAGTGCAGTCGGGCTGTACCCTCCGACACCGGTCCCATGTCCCCGGCGCTGCTTGTTCCGGGATATGGTCAGAGAGGAGTTGCTTTTCCTCTCCCCTTGCGGACCGGAGCTTTTCGTGGTGCGCGGGATGGGGCCGGGGAGGCATCGGCGGCAGAATGTGGTGCGGATGGCCGGCGGGATGACGAAAATTTGCCTTTCCTCTGTCGGTAACCTTGCCCGGCGCCTCGGGTTGGCGCGGCTGGCATAGCCGCAAAGAGCTCACGAACCGACTCACGGCCGGACTGCGCCTCCGCGATCAATCGACTCAGCTCTTGCTGCAGGGGCTGCATGAAGCTCTGGTAGGGCAACTCCCGTTGTTCAATGGCTGACAGCGCACGCTCCCAACGCGCCGTCATATCCGGCAAACTGGCCGCAACCGGCAAAGCTCGGATCAAGGCCTTACCCATTTCGGTGGCGCGGATGCTTTTGCCCTGATGTTGTAAAAACCCGCGTTGAAACAGTAACTCCAGAATGCCGGCTCGAGTCGCCTCGGTTCCCAGGCCATCGGTCTCCCGCAATATCTGCCGCAGGCTATTGTCCTGCACGTAGCGAGCAATGCCCGTCATGGCCGCCAGCAGGGTGGCATCGGTGAACGGTTTTGGCGGCTGGGTTTGCTTGTCAATCCGCTCGCCCCGCTCGCAATGTACAACATCCCCCTGTTGCAGAAGCGGAAGCCGCGACTCAGGCTCTTCATCCGCCCAATCCGCCGATAGCACGACTCGCCAACCCGGGAGCAAGATTTCCCGTCCCTTCGCCAAAAATTGGCCTCCGGCGATCTCGATACCGATCCGGGTTTCTCGGCGCTGCAACGGCGGATAAAACTGCGCCAGATAGTGACGAGCAATGAGCGTATATAACGCCAATTCCTGGCGGCTCAAGCTCTCACCATTCATCCGGCGCTCAGTGGGAATGATGCCGTGGTGGGCAGACACCTTAGTATCATTCCAGGCGGCGGAGCGTAACTGAAAATCCGCGCTCTGGACTGCAGCCTGCAATGTGGGCTGTACCATACCAATCGCCGCCGCGACCTGGCTGGCCAGTCGATGATGCTCGTTGGGCAGGTAACGGCAATCCGAACGGGGATAGGTGATAAGTTTGTGACGCTCATAGAGTTGCTGGCACAGATCCAGCGTCTGTTTCGGACTCAGGTTCAGCTGCCGGGAGGCATCGATTTGTAATGCCGATAAGTTATAGGGCAGCGGGGCCGACTGTTTGACCACCTTGATCTGATACTCTTGAACCGTTCCCGGCTGACCGCCGATCCGCTCAACCACCTTGTCCGCCAGAGCCCGCGAGAGTACACGCCCCTCCTCATCCTGCCAAGGTTGGCACGCCGCCGAGGGCTGCCACTCGGCCGTAAAATGCACACCGGGCTTGGTGACGATGTGAGCGAGAACCGTGTAATAGGGCTTGCTGCTGAAAGCATCGATTTCGGCATCACGACGCACGACCAAGCCGAGAATGGGAGTTTGCACGCGCCCTACGGAAAGCAGAGCCTGACTGCCGCTGGAGCGGGCCAGCAAGGTGTATGCCCGGGTCATATTGATGCCATATAACCAATCGGCACGGGATCGCGCCAAGGCCGAGGTGCTCAGGGACAGAAACTCCCGGTTACTGCGTAGCGTCTCGAGTGCGCGGCGGACGGCGGGTGGATTCAAATCGCTGATCAGACAGCGCAGCATTTGATCCCGTTTGGATTTCGGCACGGCCAGATAGTCGATGACCTCATCCACCAGGAGCTGACCTTCCCGATCCGGATCTCCGGCATGCACCAACTCATCGGCCTGCTTGACCCACTGCTTCAAGATACCCAGTTGCTTACGGCTACTGCTCCGCGGCTTGACTTGCCAGCGTTCAGGGATAATCGGCAGAGTCTGCCACTGCCAGGATTTGAAGCGCGGATCGTACTCTTCCGGCGCGACCTGTTCCAACAGATGGCCGATACACCAACTGACCACGTCCCCATTCGCCGCACGCACATAGCCCTCACCTTTTTCGTGCGGTTTAGGTAATACCTCGGCAATGGCGCGGCCAAGACTGGGCTTTTCGGCAATATAGAGTCGCATCACTCGGCACTGAATGCATGTATATAAAAACAGTATCCTTCATGCTTCGATGTTTGCCAAGTCAGCGGACAACGAGAATCAGTGAAAGCTGCCCTCAATCAGGAAATCATCCAGCATTTCGACCAGTTCCCCCCACTGTTCAGGCTCTACAGCGGCATCAGGTTCATCCTCTTCCCCCAATTGCTGCCAGTAGTAGTGACGCAGGGACATGGCAAAGTCGCGGTAGCTGGTTGCCAGTTCAGATAACGAACCAAACCAGATGATGCGTCGTAATTCGACACTCAGCTCGTTGAGTTCTCGAACCAACTGTTCATCGCTCTCGCAAGAATCGACCAGGTCGGTAAACCGCTCACGAGCGGACTCGGCTTGCTCTTCATCCAGCTCGCCGGTATCGGCCAGCAAGTCGACATAATCACTGACCAGGTAATCCAGAACTTCATCCCGGTCGTGAAACCACAGCCATTGGGTTCCTTTACTGCCCAGCACAGAACCACCGAATGAATCGTCGGCATGCCCCAATGCCCAGAGATCTTCCATCTTGTATCCCTCGTAATCAGATAAAAAGCACGAGTATCCCGACGCGAGCGCATCGGGATACTGGTGGCCGAGGATAGACAAATCAACGCTTAAAAACGAGATAAAACAGCTGCTTCGAAAAAACTAGAAGGAATGCACCAGATTGCTGACGATAAACAGCAGCACAAATGCGAGCAAGGGGGGTAACACCATTTGACGCAGCATATCCGCCTCCGGACTGAACAATCGAACTCCCGTTGACTATTGTTCACCATTCAGCCGAACGCCAGTGATGCTCGGATAATCCCTCAAAGGCGTGATGGCTCGAACATTCTGCTCGCAAACAGGATCCGCTCCCATTGAGGATCGGTTATAACCAGAAAGCTAGCCTGGCTGCATATTCAGTGCGCCCACTCCCCGTCCACCATAAGCACCGGAGAAAATCATGACCCAAGAATTGAAATATGCCCTGATCAGCGTGATCCTGATTGTCATCATGCTGATTACCTTCTGTAGCGTACTGCTACTCTAATCTGGCTCAAGGCACGACTTGGCGTGAAATCGGATTGTGCAATGAAATCAGGGTTTCGGTGGACTGGATTTCATCAATTGCCTGGATCCGGTTGGTCAACAGGCTGTGTAGCTCATCGATTGAGCGGGTCATGATCTTGATAAAAATATTGTAATGACCCGTGGTGTAATAGGCTTCGACCACCTCCTCCAGCCGCTCCAGCTGTGCCAACGCCGAGGCATAGTCCTTGGCGCTCTTCAGATTGATGCCGATGAAGCAACAAACGTCATAGCCTAGCTGTTTGACGTTCACCAGAGCCTGGGTGCCGGTGATAATCCCGGCTTGTTTCATCTTCTCCACCCGCACATGAATCGTCGCCGGACTCACACTGAAGCGCTTACCCAATTCGGCATACGGAGTTCGAGCATCCAGCTGCAAGGCAGACAGAATGCTGCGATCCAGATTATCGATTCTATGATTCTCGCTCATGAAGCCCCTTCATTTTTAACGAATCAGCCAAATATTCCGCAAATAACAGATAATATTCACCAGCAACAGCTTTTATGCTTCGCTTTATTGAGTATTTTGCCACAAACGATGAATATAACCACGTCAGGTTACTTCAGCATATTATTCCGGTAGTTGTCACGAGCTCCCGGTGTTGCACTTGCCACTACAGGAGCCGGTAGTGAGTGCAGGAACTGAACAACCTCGGGTCGCCGGCTCCAACCACGTTCGGCGACCTTCATTCCTCACTTTTTCGGGCCATTTTGGCCCGTTTTCTTTTTACCGCGCCCAAAAACAAAGCCCCGCACAGATGGCGGGGCTTGAAATCAATTGGGTAACAAATGATGGCAGTTAGACCGGTTCGCCGTGGATACGCTCGATTTTGCCACCGAGCCCACGCAACTTGCCTTCGATATCTTCATAGCCGCGATCGATATGGTAGATACGATCCACCATAGTGATCCCTTCAGCGACGAAACCGGCCAACACCAGACTGGCGGAGGCGCGCAGATCCGTGGCCATCACTTGGGCACCACTCAGGTGGTCGGTATCCCGACATACTGCGGTATTGCCTTGCAATTCGACATCCGCCCCCATGCGCACCAATTCAGGAACATGCATGAAGCGATTCTCGAAGATGGTTTCCGTCACCACACCGGTTCCCTTGGCCACGGCATTGAGCACCGTAAATTGCGCCTGCATATCGGTCGGGAATGCCGGATAGGGAGCCGTGGTAATATTTACCGGCTTCAAGGTGCGACCACGCATATCCAGCTTGATCCAGTCCTTGCCCTTTTCAATCAGGGCACCGGCGTCTTCCAGCTTCACCAACACTGCTTCCAGCAAGGAAGGATCGGTCTGGTGACAGGTGATGCAACCATTGGAGATAGCAGCACCGACCAGGAAGGTGCCGGTTTCGATACGATCCGGTTGCACGCGGTATTCGCCACCATGCAGTTTTTCGACACCGTCGATGGTCAGGGTCGCAGTACCGACCCCCTCGATCTTGGCACCCAGCGCAATCAGGAAATTGGCCAGATCCACCACTTCAGGTTCACGGGCCGCATTTTCAATCACGGTACGGCCATCGGCCAATACAGCGGCCATCATCAGGTTTTCTGTCCCGGTGACCGAGACCATATCCATCAGGATATGTGCGCCCTTGAGGCGGCCATCGACACGCGCCTTGATGTAGCCCTCTTCGACTACAATCTTGGCACCCATCAGCTCCAGGCCGTGGATGTGCAAATTGACCGGACGAGCGCCAATGGCGCATCCGCCCGGCAGAGAAACATCCGCCATGCCGAAGCGAGCCGTTAACGGGCCCAATGCCAGGATCGAGGCACGCATGGTCTTGACCAGTTCATAGGGGGCGATGTGATGGTTCACCGCGCCGGCCAGTACAGTAACAGAGCCGTTACGCTGAACAGTTGCGCCCAAAATTTCCAGCAATTTCAGCGTAGTATTCACATCCTTGAGATGGGGTACGTTGCTGAGATGGATCTCTTCGTCACACAGCAAGGAAGCAAATAGTATTGGCAGCGCAGCATTTTTGGCGCCAGAAATGGTCACATCACCGTTCAGGCTGCAACCACCATAAATCTTGAATTTGTCCATCAGATCCGTTCCCTCAGGAGGGCATGATAAATTTTTTCTCGCGCTTCCACTCCTCGGGAGTAAAAGCCTTGATGCTCAGCGCATGAATGGCATTGGAGGCAATATGCTCCGAGAGGGGCGCATAGACGGTCTGCTGTTTCTTGACCCGACTCATGTCGGCAAACAGCGGGGATACGGCAATCACTTGAAAGTGGCCACCATCACCCTGGGCATAGACCTCATCCAGTGACAATGCGGCCCGCAGGATACTCTCAATCTCGGTAGGTTGCATCATTTCTCGTCTCGTAATTAGGGCTGGGATTGCAGGTCAAAGAGTGGCTCGACCGCATACAGAGAGCACAGTTTGGCGAAACTATCGGAAACCCCGGTCAGGCGCATGAGTTCACCGGCCGCCTGTCGGGCTTTGCCCCATTTGACCAGAAAGGCCAACCCGGCTGAATCAACATGCGTGACCGCTGCCAGATCCAGCTGATTGTTGGCAAACAGGGATTCACGTTGCGTCCACCAGACCGCAACTCGCTCGGCATCGATCACACCACTAATTTTCATGATTTTTTGCCTGGCAGCTGGGCCGGCTTCTTATTGTGCTCTTCCAGCATCTGGCTAACCGCATCAATACCTTTATCCCGGATCATGCCACCCAACTCGGATTGCTTGGAGGAGAGCAGGCTGATCCCTTCGGCCACCATGTCGAACGCCTTCCATTCACCGGTCTTGTTGTTTTGACGCAACTTGAAGATGACGTTGATATCCGGTTTACCCGGATCCAGCACTGCCACATTCACCGAGACCACCTTGTCATCGCCCAGATCACGAGGTGATTCGACTTTGATTTTCTGCTGATCATATTTCGCCAGCGCATCGGCATAGGTCGCGATGATGTAATCGGTGAACGCCAGGGTGAAGCGGTCGCGTTGTGCCGGTGTGGTCTCTTTGATGTTGCTGCCAATAACCTTATAGGCGGCAAACTTATTGTCGACATAGGGCATCAGCTCATCGCGGATCACCACACGCAGATAACCCGGTTCACTGTGGATCTTCTGTTGGTCTTGATTCAGTCGGTCAAAGGTGCGGTTGGCCGCTTCATTGATCAACGCAAAGGGATCCGCAGGATAGGCCGCTTGTGCCGAGCTGCCGAGACAGGCCAACAGCAGAATACCAATCAATTGTTTCAACATGGGATGAGCCTCACTTGTTGCTTTGACTGTAGAGGAACTTACCGATCAAGTCCTCCAATACGATGGCTGACTTGGTGTCTTCGATTCGATCGCCATTCTTCAACACCTCTGTCCCCATCTCCTCATCCATGAAGCCGGGCGTCAGACCGATATACTGCTCTCCGAGCAAGCCCGAGGTCAGAATAGATGCGGTGGTGGTACTAGCCAGAGCATTGAACTGCTGCTGGATCTGCATCTCGACAACCGGAGCTAGTGTTTTGTTATCAATCTGGATATTGGCAACCCGTCCGACCACCACCCCTCCGATCTTGATCGGCGAACGGACTTTCAAACCGCCGATATTGTCAAAGCGGGCATACAGGGCATACGTGGTACGGCCATCGTCGAAGGTCAGACCGGCGACCTTGAGTGCCAACAGCACGCCTGCCAGGATACCAGCCAACATGAAACAGCCAACGACAAACTCTATCTTATTGAATTTCATCATACTCACCCAAACATGACCGCAGTCAGAATAAAATCGAGGCCGAGCACAGCCAGTGAAGAGTGAACCACAGTGCGCGTCGTCGCCTGGCTGATGCCGGCCGAAGTCGGTTTGGCATCATAGCCGTTGAACAACGCAATCCAGGTCACCACCAATGCAAACACCAGGCTCTTGATACATCCCTGCATCACATCCTCACCAAAATCCACAGCCGCCTGCATGCCAGACCAGAAGGTACCTTCATCGACCCCCAGCCAATCGACACCCACTAGCTTGCCGCCATAGATGCCAATCAGGCTGAACATCAAGGCCAGCAACGGCAGGCTGATCACCCCGGCCCAGAAGCGTGGTGATACGATACGCCGCAGCGGATCTATGGCCATCATCTCCAGGCTGGAGAGCTGTTCTGTCGCCTTCATCAGCCCGATTTCCGCCGTCAAGGCCGAACCGGCTCGCCCCGCAAACAACAGGGCGGCGACCACAGGCCCAAGTTCACGCAGTAAGGAAAGAGAAACCAAAGGACCCAAGCTGCCTTCCGCCTTGAATTCAACCAGCACGTTGTAGCCCTGCAAGCCGAGCACCATGCCGATGAACAGTCCGGAAACCAGGATGATCAACACCGACTGCACACCCACGACATAGAGCTGCTGGATCAACAACGGAAAATGCTTGGCTGGTTGTGGTCGCCCGACCAGGGCGTGATACAGCATAATCCCCGCCCGCCCGATGGCCTCCAGGCTACGAATGCCAGTGCGTCCCAGACGCAAGATAGGCTCTAACAACATTCAAAGTTCCTGCAAGTAATCGTTGGCCGGATAATGGAAAGGGACCGGACCATCGGGGAGACCGTGGATAAACTGCACCACTTCTGGATTGGCTTCTTCACGCAACTGCTCAGGTGTGCCATGGGCTACCACTTTGCGATTGGCAATCAGGTAGACATAATCGGCAATGCTCATGACCTCGGGAACATCGTGAGAGACGATCACCGAGGTAATATTCAAGGTTTTATTCAGTTGCTTGATGAGCTTGACCAGAACCGCCATGGTAATGGGATCCTGCCCCACGAACGGCTCATCATACATGATGAGCTCGGGATCCAGCGCAATAGCGCGTGCCAGAGCGGCGCGACGGGCCATGCCACCGGAAAGTTCAGATGGCATCAAGAGCTCTGCCCCCCGGAGGCCGACCGACTCCAGCTTCATCAACACCAGAGTCCGTAATAGCTCGTCCGGTAACCGGGTATGCTCACGCAGCGGGAAGGCCACGTTGTCAAACACGTTGAGCCCGGTAAACAGCGCGCCACTTTGAAACAGCATGCTCATGCGCTTGCGCAAGTCATACAGTTCACGACGGGAGAGTTCCGGCACATTCTGGCCATCGAACAGGATCTGGCCAGCATCCGGTTTGATTTGACCGCCGATCAACCGCAGCAAGG
This sequence comes from Pseudaeromonas pectinilytica, assembly GCF_054780855.1. Lineage (NCBI taxonomy): Bacteria > Pseudomonadati > Pseudomonadota > Gammaproteobacteria > Aeromonadales > Aeromonadaceae > Pseudaeromonas > Pseudaeromonas pectinilytica. The sequence continues at coordinate 25,050 of NZ_BAAGVN010000030.1, read as the reverse complement.
TGGTTTTGCCGATGCCGCTTGGCCCCATGAAGGCGGTAATCTTGCCCCGTGGAATCGTCAGACTGATATCATCGTACAACAGCCTTTCACCGTGGCTGAAGCTGAGCCCGGAGATGCGGATCAAATCATCACTCAAATGAATCTTCCTGATGCGTTGGTAAGTGTGCGCATTGTAGGGGTGTGTGATCCAACTCGCAACTGGAAGCCAGTATGGAACTTGTTCTGTATGGCTGCGGTTTAGCTTGGCAACGCGTTGTTATTCGCTTCTGCCCCTCGAGTTTCATATAATCGGCCAGTAAGTTGTTGTGGAGTCAGAATAATGTCCAAATCGTTCGATTACCGGAAGGTGGGTCTCCGGGTGCTGGAAACCGAGATCGCAGCCTTACGTGGGCTGCAGGAATATATCAATGATGAATTCAATCGTGCCTGTGATCTGATGCTCCGCTGCACCGGAAAAGTGATCGTCATGGGCATGGGCAAATCAGGGCATATAGCTCGCAAAATGGCTGCCAGTTTCGCCAGCACCGGCACGGCGGCTTTTTTTGTCCACCCGGGTGAAGCCAGTCATGGTGACCTGGGAATGATCTCCCCGCAGGATGTGGTCATCGCCATCTCCAACTCCGGAGAAAGCAGCGAAATTCTGGCGGTATTGCCGGTTCTGAAACGTTGGGGTAACCCGCTCATCTGCATGACCAGCAACTCAGCCTCCACCATGGGCAACGAGGCCGATATTCATCTGTGCATTCGGGTCCCCGAAGAAGCCTGTCCGCTGGGACTCGCCCCCACCGCCAGTACCACGGCCACGCTGGTCATGGGAGATGCCCTGGCCGTCGCCTTGCTGGAGGCTCGTGGATTCACCAGTGAAGACTTTGCCATGTCGCATCCTGGTGGCGCCCTGGGCCGTAAGCTGTTGCTGCGCAATTCAGATCTGATGCACAGCGGTGACCTGCTGCCGGCCGTCTCGCGTCAGGCATCCATTCGTGATGCGTTGCTGGAAGTCAGTGCCAAGGGGCTGGGCATGACCACCATCCTCAATCCCGACGGTACCCTGGCCGGGTTGTTTACCGATGGTGACCTGCGCCGGATCCTGGATCAGCGTGTCGACATCCATCAGACTCGTATCGAGAGTGTCATGAAAACCGGTTGCACGACAGTCCCGGCTGAGATGTTGGCCGCCGAGGCCGTGCAATTGATGCAAACGAAAAAAATCAACGGCTTGGTCGTCGTCGATAAGAGTAACCGTCCAATAGGCGCCTTCAATATGCACGATGTGCTGAAAGCTGGAGTTGTCTGATGAGCCAAATCGAGACCTTGTATGGTCCGGTCAGTACCGACGTGTTCGCTCGTGCCGGACAGATCCGGCTGCTGGTGTGCGATGTGGACGGCGTCCTTTCGGATGGCCGCATCTACATGGGCAATCAGGGGGAGGAATTCAAGACGTTCCACACCAAAGACGGCTTTGGTCTCAAGGCTCTTCGCGATATTGGCATTGAAGTCGGTATCATCACCGGTCGAAACTCGAGAATCGTCAGTGATCGAATGGCAGCATTGGGTATCGAACATCTCTATCAAGGCCAAGGCGCCAAGCTGCCTGCATTTCAGGATCTACTGGATGTCCTCGGTCTGGAGGCGAACCAGGCGGCCTATATTGGCGATGATGTGATTGATATTCCGGTCATGCAGGCTAGTTGCCTGGGTGTTGCGGTGGCGGATGCTCATCCGTTAACACAACGCGCCGCCCGTTACATCACCCGGCTACGCGGTGGCGAAGGTGCGGTGCGCGAAGTGTGCGATTTGCTGCTGCAAGCCAATCAGGCGCTGGATCAGGCGCAAGGGGCTTCGGTATGAGTCGCCAGAATTGGCTGATTGGTCTGATGTTTCTCCTCGCCTTGGGTCTCTGGCGCTGGTTCGATCAGGAGACTGGCGACAGCCAGGCTCAAAGCGGATCTATCTACCAACCCTCATTCACCGCCAAGGCATTGAGAACCCAGCATTACGATGCCAAAGGGCACCTTAAGGAAGAGTTGGCCGCCGACTACGCCGAACACTACGCTCAGTTAGAGATGAGCGAACTGGAACATCCGCGCATCACGACCCGGGATGCTGATGGCAAACCGTTATGGGAGCTCAGTGGCGAGAAGGGTGTACTCAACAACAGTGATAGCGCTATTTTGCGCAATCAGGTGGTCCTGAAGAACCTGGGGCCGCAGCCCATCGCCGAGCGACTGACCACCGACTACATGGAGCTGGATCTGACCAACCAGCAAATGCGCACCAATCTGAAAGTCGTGATCGAAGGACCTGGCTTCCACAATGAGGGCGTTGGCCTCTTGGGGAAACTGGACCAAAACAGCTATGAACTATTGGACAACAGTCATGCGATTTACTTTAACCAAGCCCGCTAAGGTGCTCTGCTGTCTGCTGCTGGCCTCCAGCGCCGGGATAGCCAAACAAACCGATTATCAGCAAAAGATCTTTGTCGACTCGCAACGCCAACTGGCCGAACTGGGCAGCAACAAAGTGTCGTTTCTCGATGATGTGGTGATCACTCAAGGCACCATCAAAATCACCGCCAGCAAAGTCGAAGTCATCCGCAATGGCCAAAAAGGTGCAGAAGAGATGATCGCCTATGGCTCACCCGCGACCTTTTCCCAGGTGCTGGATAATGGTAAACCGGTACAAGCCAGTGCCAATCGCCTTCACTATAAGCTCAAAGAGAAGCTGGTCGTGCTCAGCGACAAGGCTAAATTGCAGCAGCAAGACAATGAAGTGAGCGGCGATGTCATCCGCTATGACATCCAGAAACAGCAGATGGCCGCTGAAAGTACCGCCAAGGGCTCACGAGTCAAGACTGTTTTCTTGCCGGAACAGTTGCAAGAGCAGACCAGTCAGAAGGATGGTCAATAAGATGTCGTTGTTAAAAGCCAGCGCTCTGAAGAAGAGTTATAAAAGCCGCACCGTGGTCAGTGACGTCAGCCTGCAAGTTGAAACCGGCCAGGTCGTCGGTTTGCTCGGGCCAAATGGCGCCGGGAAAACCACCTCGTTCTACATGATCGTCGGTCTGGTTCCCCAAGATGGCGGTAGCGTAACGGTCGATGACATCGACATCACCTCTCTGCCGATGCACGAGCGCGCCAGAAATGGCATTGGTTACCTGCCGCAAGAGGCCTCGATCTTCCGTCGCCTCACGGTCGAACAAAATTTAATGGGCGTATTGGAAGTCCGTGGTGATCTCACCCGGGAGGAAAGAACGGACAAGATGGAGTCTCTTCTCGAGGAGTTTCACATCAGTCATATCCGCCATAGCCTTGGCATGAGCCTCTCCGGAGGTGAACGGCGGCGGGTGGAAATCGCCAGAGCTCTGGCCGCAGACCCCAGATTTATCCTGTTAGATGAACCATTTGCCGGTGTAGACCCCATCTCGGTCATCGACATCAAACGCATCATCGAACATTTACGCGATCGTGGGCTTGGGGTATTAATTACCGATCATAACGTACGAGAAACCTTGGATGTCTGCGAGAAAGCCTATATCGTCAGTCATGGCAAGCTTATTGCCGAGGGCGCTCCAAGCGAAATTCTCAACAACGAACAGGTGAAAAAAGTTTATCTGGGAGAAGGATTCACCCTATAGGTAACACTCTCTGCAGGACCCGGTTTGTCGATTTAAGGAAAGAGCGATACTAATGAAACCGACTTTACAGTTGCGCCTTGGTCAGTCATTGGCCATGACGCCACAGCTTCAGCAAGCGATCCGCTTGCTACAACTCTCCACACTGGAGCTCCAACAGGAGATCCAGCAGGCACTCGATGCCAATCCCCTGCTGGAGCAGGAGGAGAGTGATAATCTGGAGCCCATGTCGGAGCAAGAACGGGACGACGCGCAAGCAGCAGACGAGGCCAGGGACGAGCAGGATGGTAGCCAGCTCAACACCAGCGACGCACTCAATCAGGAAAACATGCCGGATGAGTTGCCGATGGATACCACCTGGGATGAGCTTTATACCGCAGGAACCCATCAGGCCAGTGGCTTACCCAGCGGCGACGATGAGCCTGTCTATCAGGGTGAGACCACAGAAACACTGCAAGATTACCTGCTTTGGCAGATGCAACTGACACCATTTAGCGAGTTGGATCAGGCGATTGCGCTTTCGATCATCGACGCAATTGATGATTCAGGCTATTTGACGGCCACCCTGGAGGACATCCTTGAAGCAGTGCAGTCTGACGAGCGTGAAGTCGAGCTGGATGAGGTTGAAGCCGTACTCAAGAGAGTTCAGCACTTTGACCCCGTTGGTGTCGCCTCTCGCTCCGTCCAGGAGTGTTTGCTGATCCAACTGGGGCAATATCCACAGACCACACCTTGGCTTCAAGAAGCGAAAACTATCCTGCAAGAGCACATGGACTTGCTGGCCAGTCGGGACTATCGCAATCTGGCCCGCAAGATGCAGCTCAAGGAAGGAGAACTCAAGGAGGCGCTGGATCTGATCCAGCATCTGGAACCGAGGCCTGGCAACAGTATTATCCAAAGCGACTCCCAATATGTGATTCCGGATGTCGCGGTCAGCAAGAAGCAGGGCAAGTGGGTGGTAGAATTAAACCCAGATGCCATGCCGAAAATTCGCATCAACGAAACCTATGCCTCCATGGCCCGCAGCGCTCGAAACAGCAGTGACAGTCAGTTTATCCGCTCACACTTGCAAGAGGCCAAATGGTTTATCAAGAGCCTGGAGAGCCGGAATGAAACCCTGCTGAAAGTAGCGAATTGTATCGTGTTGCAGCAGCAAGACTTTTTCGAATATGGTGAAGAGGCTATGAAGCCCATGGTTCTCAATGATGTCGCCGAAGCGGTAGAAATGCATGAGTCGACCATTTCGCGTGTGACCACACAAAAATTCATGCATACGCCTCGTGGAATCTTCGAACTTAAATACTTTTTCTCAAGTCACGTCAATACTGATAATGGAGGGGAGTGTTCTTCCACCGCAATCCGGGCTTTGATCAAGAAGCTGGTCGCGGCTGAAAATACAGCAAAACCCTTAAGCGATAGCAAGATCGCGGATTTGCTTACTGAACAAGGTATTATGGTAGCCAGACGGACCATCGCTAAGTATCGAGAGTCTTTGTCAATACCGCCATCCAGTCAGCGCAAACGCCTGTTGTAGGCCAAACAAAAGGAAGACGTTATGCAAATTAACCTGTCAGGTCATCACATCGAAATTACCGACCCGCTGCGTGACTTCGTAAATAGCAAATTTGCCAAGCTGGAGCGTCACTTCGAACAAATCAATAATGTTCAAGTCATTCTCACGGTTGAAAAACTCAACCAGATCGCCGAAGCCAAACTCAACGTCAATGGTGGCGAGATTTTTGCCAATTCCCAGCAGGCCGATATGTATGCGGCAATCGACACGCTGATTGATAAGCTGGATCGCCAGATCATCAAGCACAAAGAAAAATTGAATAGTAAGTAACTATGTTAATTCAGGACTTTCTTAGCAGGGACTGCACCAAAAGTGCAGTCCCTTGTTCCAGTAAAAAACGCGCCATTGAACTCATCAGTGAACTGGCCGCCCAGCGGTTAGGATTGGATGAGCAAGAGCTATTTGAACGCCTGTTGGCCCGTGAAAAGATGGGCAGTACCGGCATTGGCGGGGCCATCGCCATTCCTCATGGCCGGATCCCGGACGGTCATCCACTGACAGCGGTATTTCTAACACTGGATCAAGGCATTGCCTTCGATGCGATCGATAACCAGCCTGTCGACATCCTGTTTGCCCTGCTGGTACCCGAAAGTGAATGTAAAACCCATCTCAAGACGCTCTCTCTCATCGCCAGCAAGTTGAATGACAAGGCTTTTTGTCGTTTACTGCGCCAGGCCGAGAGTGACGAAGCGCTCTATCAACTGATGATTGCCCCCTGAGGCGCCCATGAAATTGATCGTGGTCAGTGGCCGCTCTGGCTCAGGAAAAACCATAGCCCTGCGTGTCCTGGAAGACCTAGGCTACTATTGTGTCGATAATCTTCCGGTTACCTTACTGCCCCAATTGGTGCTGGAAGCACGGGATCGTTATGACCAACTCGCCGTCAGTATTGATGTGCGCAACATGCCGGACGAAAGCGGCGATATTGACAACTTGCTGGGCCAAATCCGTCAGGCCAGCGATATCGAATTTTCCAGTATTTTTACCGATGCTGACAATGCCACGCTGATCCGTCGCTATGGCGAAAGTCGGCGTTTACATCCACTGTCGCGCAAGCACCTCTCGCTGGATCAAGCCATCCAACAAGAGACCCATCTCTTGGCTCCCTTGTCATCAACGGCTGATCTGCGCATTGATACCAGCATGCTGAGCATTCACGATCTCAGCGAGCAGATCTGCGAACGCGTCTTGGGGCGCAAAGAGAAAGAACTGGTTTTGGTCTTTGAGTCGTTCGGCTTCAAACATGGCACCCCCAAAGATGCAGATTTCGTGTTCGATGCCCGCTTTCTCCCTAATCCACACTGGGTTCCTGAGCTCAGGGTTCTGACCGGGCTGGATGCGCCAGTCCGTGAGTACCTGCAAGCACAGCCGGATGTCATGCTTTACAGCCAGCAGATCGAAACCCTGCTGAGTAACTGGCTTCCCCATCTGGAGCGGAACAACCGTAGCTATGTCACGGTTGCCATCGGGTGTACAGGAGGACAGCACAGATCCGTGTTCATCACCGAACTGTTAGCCGCCAGTTTCCGGGCCAGAAACAAGACCGTCCAGGTCCGCCATCGTACGCTGGAGAAATCCCATGCCTCGCATTGAGAAACGACTGCCCATCATCAACAAGTTGGGGTTACACGCCCGTGCCGCCATCAAACTGGTGCAACTCACCGCCAGCTATCAGGCAACTATCATGGTCAGCAATGAAGAAAAAGAGGCCAGCGCAGATAGCGTCATGGGGTTATTGATGCTTGAGGCCGCTCAAGGATCCAGTATTCATGTCACCTGCGAAGGTCCGGATGCCGAGGAGGTCATGGATGCCGTCGAACAACTGGTCGCGGCACGATTCGAAGAAGCAGAATAAGATTCGAAGCAGCAAACATGAAAAAACGCCGGTTTCATAACCGGCGTTTTTTGTGCTCGTAACCGTTGACTGGTTAATTACACCTGCATCTGCCACTGCTCAAAAAACAAGGTTGCTTCACGCTGCGCCTCGATTAATTGTGCAGCGTTCAGCAATCGCGCCATATTGTCCCGTAACTGTTGCGCCTCACTCAGACGGCAACCGCCGGCAACCGCCAACGAGCTCCAGACATAGGCCTGCTGATTATCCTGCGGCACGCCGACACCTTGCTGATACAAACAAGCCAAGTTGTATTGCGCCAGGGCATGCCCTTGTTCTGCAGCCCGAGAAAACAGCGCTGCCGCTTGGTGGAAATTCTGTGGCGCTCCTCGGCCCTCCTGGAACATGACCCCGAGTTGGTACTGCGCCTTAGCATGTCCCTGATCGACCGCCAGACGATACCAGCTTGCCGCCTGCTGATAATCCAACTCCACCACCCGCCCGGTTTCGAACAGCATGGCCAGATTGTATTGCGCATCGGCATGCCCCGACTCTGCGGCCTGACGGAACAGCTGCAACGCACGACCACTATCGACCTCGCACCCGAGCCCTTGCAGACACAACTCCGCCAATTCGGAGCAGCCCTGCGGATCACCCTGCGCAGCGGATTTGTTGAACCAGGCAACGGCCTCCGCATCATCCTGCTGGACCCCCAATCCCTGCCGATACATCTTACCCAAGCGATTCTGCGCTTCGGCCACCCCTTCAGCCGCAACCCGGCGATAGAATGAAAGCGCCTGCAGATGATCCTGCAACACCCCTTGCCCCAGTTCGTAAAGTCGCCCTAACGCCAGATAAGCTTGCTGATTTCCCTGCTCAGCCGATTTCCGGAACCACTGAACAGCCTGACGATAGTCTTGTTGCACGCCACGACCCATCCGGTAAAAACCGCCCAAGATGAATTGGCCTTCAGCGGACCCTTGCTCGGCGGCTTTCTGATACCAGTTGGCGGCCTCGCGGAAACTGCGCGTCACGCCACGTCCCCGTTCATACATCCGACCTAGCGCCAACTGAGCTCGTGGTTCATTCTGATCAGCCGCCTTGCGATATAACTCCGCCGCTTTCAGCTCATCTTGGGCAATACCCGCGCCGGTTTCATATAGCTGCCCCAGCATAAATTGCGCTCGGGCATCACCGGCCTCAACAATTTTATTCAGCCACAAAGCCGCCTTGGAAGAGTCCAGATGGACGCCATCCCCTTGCAGATACATGCTGGCTAAGTTGAATTGGGATTCGGCGTGACCCGCTTCAGCCGCACGCTGGTAATACTCGGCCGCCTTGATCCGGTCCTGGCAGACACCTCGTCCATGTTCATAGGCAAACCCGAGTTTGAACTGGGATTTGAGGTGGCCTTGAGCCGCCGCCTGGATATAACAGGTGACCGCTTGCTGCTCATCCAGCTTGACACCCCGCCCACGCTCATACTGCAATCCCAGCGCATACAGGGCGGCGGGATCGCCTTGTTCTGCCGCTTTGCGATACCAATGGAAGGCTAATTCTTCATCCTGTTCAACACTGGCTCCCGCTTCATAGCGGCAAGCCAGACGTAATTGGGCCCCGGAATGCCCTTGCTCTGCGGCTTTACGCACCCAGTACAATGACTGGCTTGCATTCGCCTCAACACCACGGCCCTGCTCATACAGCATGGAAAGTGCGTACTGGGCATCGACATGATCCTGATCCGCAGCTCGTTTATACCAGATAAACGCCTCTTTCCAGGCTTGCGGTGAGGGGGCGCTGCTGCGGCCGGTTTGCGTCCATGAGACGCTCCGTGACATACGGCTACTATCCCGATCAGTGTCATCATCACTCTCATGATCCACCAAATTCAGCTCCAGCAAGCGCCCCAACTGATATTGGGCATCCGCCAAGCCAGCATCAGCTGATTTACGGAACCAGAGCAAAGCCTGTTGCAGATCCGCTGAAATCCCCATGCCATGCAGGCACATACAGGCCAGACGGTACTGCGCCTCAACCAATCCCTGCTCAGCCGCTTTGAGATATAAATCTGTGGCCTGTTGATGGAATTGGGGGACACCCAGTCCATGCTCATACATCTTGGCCAATGCCAACTGCGCATTAGCATTCCCCTGATCGGCGCTGCGTCTGAGCCAATACAGGGCTTGTGGATAATCGGGCTCCCGCCCTTCGACCCAAAGTTGCCCTAAACGATATTGCGCCTCTGAGCTCTCTTTTTCTGCCGCACTCTGATAATAGCTACGCGCCTTGTCCAGATCCTGTTCGACCCCCTCGCCCAACTGGTACATCTGTCCCAGCAGACACAGGGCATCCGCATGATCCTGTTCGGCAGCGCGTTGCAGCCAGTGCATCGCTTGCGCCACATCATAGAAAGGAGAATCAGGGTTACGACTGACAACAGCCATCTGGTATTGCGCTTCTATCGAACCCGCCTCGGCGGCGCGGCGATACCAGACCAGACCTTGCAATTCATCGTGCGAGACGCCCTTGCCCTGCATGAACAGCTGCGCCAAATTCAGCTGAGCCAGCAAGTGTCCCTGCTCAGCCGCACGGTTGAGCCAGAAGGCGCCCTGGGTTGGATCTTCCGCCACACCACGACCATAGGCGTGAGTCATACCATAACTGTATTGGGACTCGGCATCGCCCTGCTCCGCAGCCTGCCGCAGTTGGGACAATCCCGACTGAGATGAGTGGGTTGCGGTGTTCATGCGCCAGGTGACTTCATTGGTGACTGGCGTTGCCCGTACCGGAGTCACCGGTGTGGCTTCATGCTCAATATCTGTGGCAACAGAACCGCTGACATTCCAGCTAACCCGCTTTTTTTTCGGCTCTGGGCTTTCAACTATGCGCTCAACTTTCTTGATACCGGAACTTTGCGCCGACACTTGACGATTACTCGCGGTAGCGGCGCTCATCTGCCACGCCACGCGAGCCGGCACCGTATTCAGGCGATCCAGACTGCGTTGTGCCGGTAAGGAACCTTGCGCGGCCGCGCGACGGAACCACTCTTGGGCGACAAGCTCATCTTTGCTCATGCCCAAGCCTTCTACCGCCATGACTCCCATCTGATATTGGGCCTGGACATCACCGGCTTCAGCCATGGGGCGTAAATCGTCCAGAGCCTGAAGATAGTCACCATTCTTGAACGCATTAAGACCAGATTCCAGTCGGGTCTCAACGGATGAAGATGCACTCTTTGTCATAGTAATCGCCACCAAACAGGGAATGAGTACATTCCGGTCAGCACCCATGACCATAAAAAGTCAGGTATGCCAGATGTGGATTATTCCGCTTGTCACATAACGCAGGGACAATCGGAACAAATATCGCGATCCTTGGGTTACCCCGGGATCAGCATTTGTGGGCAACGGCAGCACTCTGACCATACGAGATGGGTGAGTTGGGAGTGGGCATTACCATTCCGAAGCACATTCCGTTGCGCATTTGAATCTTACGTCCTGGAGTCTTGACTCCTCACCACCGCCACAAAGTAAGTGAGGGCTTCTGACTTTTTTCATATTACTATGGCCACTTGCCTATTCCCGCAGCAATTAATCCTTTTTTTGATCTCCTCCACACTAGATCGCGCCAATAGGGCAAACTCTTGATCGAAAGCCTTTTCTTGATCACAAAGGACGCAAATGAAAAAGGCCCCGCAGGGCCTTCTACCACGGAGCAATGACTCAGCGACCGCTCATCTGATGCTGTAGTTGTTCGGCTAGGTCCTGCAATTTTTGCTCTTGTTCCTGCAACCAAAGCCAACGAGCAATGCAGCCCTGTTCCGGCTTGATCATCTGTTGCAACGCGTCGATCCCCGTTTTGAGCTGAGCATTGTTCTGCAATGCGGCAATTTCCAGACTTAACACTCGGATATTATCGATCGCCGTCGGCGCCATCCCCCGCAAACGAGTAACCGCTAACTTCTGATTTTCAAGTTCCGGATCGGTAAACAGCGCCGTAATCACGAGCGTCATGGTGGCCGAGTAATCTTTATATTGCTGGTAGATGCCCCCCAAATAGGCATCAGAACCCACCATGGGAGCGACGATCATTTCCACGGCCAAATTGCCCTGCTGAATCGAAGCCAGTAAGGCATCACGCTCCTGACGCAGGGAGAATCGTTGGCTCAACAAGGTCAAACGCCCCTTTTCCAACCCAGCGATCAACTCCAGTGAACGGGCCGCATCCGCGCGGCGTGCCGCAGGCGCCTGAGCCAGCAGCCGGAGTTGTTCTGCATCTTTGGTGATCACATCCGGCTTTTCGCTCTGCAGTAGATCCATGATGGCCGCTTTACTCTGCTTGCCAATTTCGGTCGCCGAAAGACGGGACAAATCCATTTGAGCCGCATCGGAATCTTGGGGCACAGAAGGGGCATTATGATTGAGCACCAGTAGGACCAAAACCACGAGGATCGGTAACGCAAGAAGGAAAGGTTTACGCATGCTGAAGCTCCTGTAACCACCGCAATAAAAAGACGGAGCCTACTATAGACACGGAAAGATCGATTGCAATCAAACCTGGACAAATCGGGACAGACCTTGATTGTAACCGTTATAGCGCCGATTTCGCGGCTTGCCGAATGCGTTGAAACAGCGCCTGATAGCAACTGTTTTGTCGTTCCCGAACGCGCAAAGCACCATAGAGTCGACTCCCGATCCCCGCCCCCAGGCGCCGGGTGACCACCAACCCCTGAGCTTCAAAATCCCGACACACCCAGTCGGGTAAAACGGCAATACCCCAACCTGCTGCCGCCATCTGTACCAGCATCAAAGTATTTTCAACCTGCCGGATCCGTGCGGGCGACCGGTTCGCAGGCTGCAAGAACTGCCGCACCACGTCCAGACGTGAACTGGCAACCGGGTAACTGAGCAAGGTTTCAGCGGCGACCAAGTCGGGTGTCACCTCCGGCACCTGAGTTAATGGATGATTCGGGGTCAGAACCAAGCGCATCTCGTAGTCAAACAGAGCCTGGTAGTGGATATCGGCACACGCCTGAACCTCCGACGTCAGCACCAGATCCAGCTCGCCGAGCAACAAGGCCGACTGGGGATCAAAACTCTGTCCGGTCACAAACTCGATTTCCCGTCCCTCAATGGCGGAACACCCCTCGAGCGCCGGGGCTAGCCAGTGAATACAGCTATGACACTCGATCGCTAGGCGCAACGGCGTGGTAACCGGAGCCTGGTGCCGTGCGAAACGACTGAGCACCGCATCGACCCTAGGTAGACACTCATCCGCTAGCTCCAGGCACCACAGCCCTTCCCGGGTAAATTGCAACGGCTTGCTCTTGCGTAAAAATAAAGGTCCCCCCAGCCGAGATTCCAGCTCGGTCAACTGATGGGACAAGGCGGAGACACTCAGATGCAGTCTCTCGGCAGCGCCACTCAGACTGCCCACGTCACGCAGGGTGGCGAGAGTGCGTAGATGTTTCAATTCGATCATGAAGATCCTGCAACTGACGGTTGCAAAAGTTGCGATAGCGTTGCGCTACGCTAATCGACAAACATAGCCATGTAAACATCTAGACGTCCAAATGGAGAAATGCATGGCACATCTTACCCATACCCTCGGCTTTCCTCGCATCGGCGTGAAGCGCGAACTCAAGCAAGCCCTGGAAAATTACTGGTCCGGAAAAAACACACAAACCGATCTCCTGGCAACCAGCCGGACACTACGACAACGTCATTGGCAATGGCAGGCAGAAGCTGGCATCGACCTGCTGCCGGTTGGCGATTTCGCCTGGTACGATCAGGTACTGGGTATCTCGCTGCTGCTAGGCAATATTCCGGCTCGCCATCGCAATCAGGATGGTAGCGTCGATGTCGACACCCTGTTCCGGATCGCGCGCGGCCGGGCTCCCAGCGGCCATACCGCCGCCGCCAGTGAAATGAGCAAGTGGTTCAACACCAACTACCACTACCTAGTACCTGAATTCACACGCCATCAGAGTTTCAGCCTGGAATGGACCCAGTTGTTTGACGAAATCACCGAAGCTCAAGCCCTGGGTCATGCCGTCAAGCCGGTCCTGCTCGGTCCGGTGAGTTATCTGTGGCTGGGGAAAGTCAAAGGCGAACCGTTCGATCGGCTGGAACTGCTGCCGCAGTTGCTCGCCGTCTATGGTGCTGTGTTGGCTCGGCTGGCAGCTGCAGGTTGTGACTGGGTGCAGATCGATGAACCCGCTCTGGTCCTCGACTTGCCAGATGCTTGGCAGGATGCTTACCACACGGCCTATGATGCCCTGCAAGGACATTGCCGTCTGCTGCTGACAAGTTATTTCGGCTCGGTCGATCACCATTGGTCGCTGATCCGCCGTTTGCCGGTGCAAGGGGTACATCTGGATTGTGTCGCCGGTCACTGGCCCACTTCATCCCAGTTGGCCGAGCTGCCCGCTGACTGGATCATCTCGCTGGGCATCATCAATGGCCGGAATATCTGGCGTGCGGATCTGGAGCAACAACACCAGCGGCTACGACCGCTGGCGGCGCAACTGGGAGAACGTCTCTGGCTCGCCAGTTCCTGCTCACTGCTGCACTGTCCATTGGACCTGCAAGAAGAAACTGCACTGGATGCCGAGGCCCGCAGCTGGCTGGCATTTGCCCGCCAGAAATGTGTCGAGCTGCAACTCGTGGCACAGACGCTCAGTGAGGAACAGCCGGATCAGCTCCTGCGCCTGCAAGCCTATAGTGCCTCCATCCAGGCAAGGGCTCGCTCCTCCCGCGTTCACAATCCGGCAGTACAGGCTGCAGTAGCCGCCATTACTCCGGCACAGGCCCAGCGCCAAAGCCCTTATGCCCTGCGAGCCATCCAGCAGCAACAGACATTGAACCTGCCCGCTTGGCCGACGACGACCATAGGCTCCTTCCCGCAGACCGCCCAAATCCGGGCTCTGCGCCTGGAACACCGGCAGGGACGACTCAGTGCGCAAGACTATGAAACCGCCCTGCAACAGGAGATATCCTACGCGGTACGGGAGCAGGAGGCACTGGATCTGGATGTACTGGTACACGGTGAGCCGGAACGCAACGACATGGTCGAGTACTTTGGCGAACAACTGGCTGGGTACCTGTTTACTCGCAATGGCTGGGTACAAAGCTACGGCTCCCGGTGCGTCAAACCACCGATCATCTGCGGCGATATCAGCCGACCTCATCCCATTACTGTGGCCTGGAGCCAATATGCCCAGTCGCTGACCGCCAAACCGATGAAGGGCATGCTGACCGGACCCCTGACCATGCTCTGCTGGTCCTTTCTGCGGGAAGATCTGAGCCGAGAAACCATAGCCCAGCAACTGGCCCTGGCGTTGCGGGACGAAGTCTGCGAGCTGGAACAAGCCGGGATCCGCATCATCCAGATTGACGAACCGGCGCTACGCGAGGGGTTGCCACTGCGCCAAGCCGAATGGGCGGACTATCTGCAATGGGCGGTCCAGGCCTTTCAGCTGACCGCTGCCGGAGTGAGCGATAGCACCCAGATCCACACCCATATGTGCTATTGCGAGTTTGCCGATGTCATGGACGCCATTGCCGCCCTGGATGCGGACGTTATCACTCTGGAAACCTCGCGCTCGGACATGGAGCTACTGGAGACGTTCCGCTCCTTTGCCTATCCCAACGAGATTGGTCCCGGTGTCTATGACATTCACAGTCCGAATGTGCCAGGCATAGATTGGATGGTCGGCTTACTGCGCAAAGCCGCGGAGCACATTCCGGCGCAACGCTTGTGGGTCAATCCAGATTGCGGGTTGAAGACCCGCGGCTGGGAGGAAACCCGGGCCGCCTTGGCGAACATGGTGATTGCCGCCAAACAGTTGCGTCAAGAACAACCGGTCACGCTCTAGAACGCACCAGAGCCGCACTCTCGTTGTAACGGGAGTGCGGCCACCGACGAATTATCCGGCGCGAGTCGGATGACGCAAAGTACGGCCTAACCAGAGGTGCGCCCCCAGCGCCAACACTCCGCACACCGCCATCACTCCGGTCATGGGCAATGCCGAGGTCGCCGGAACGCTGTTCACCGCAACCCCGGCCAGGGCACCGACGCCGAAACGCAGCGAGCCAGCCAAGGCGGAGGCGGTTCCGGCATTCGCCGGAAAAAAGCCGAGGGCATGGGAGGTGGCGTTGGCACCGACCATTCCCAACTGTCCGACATAGCAGCAGACCGGGATCACAATGCCCCACAAGCCGCCCCAGCCAGTAGCGCCATTGAACACTAGAGCCAGACCGGCCACCGCACTCAAAATCAATCCCAACCGTAACATGGCCAGCAACCCCACCCGTTTGACCAGGCGACCATTGATAAAGGTCATCCCCATCAAAAACAGAACGTTCAGGCCAAACAGCAGCCCATAGTGCTGAGCTGGCACGCCGAAATACTGGATATAGACGTAAGGCGAGCCGCTGATAAAGGCAAACATACCGGCGGAGGAGAAGGTGCTGGCTAGCAGGCTCCCCATCGCTTTGCGATGACACAAGACCCGGTAATAGTTACTCAGCACGCTGCCCAAACGTAAAGGCTGCCGCAGCTTGGGCTTCAGGGTCTCGGGGATCCACACCAGAATGGCCCCCCAAAGAAGAGCTCCCAGCAGAGCCAGTAAGATGAAAATGGAATGCCAACCCAATGCCAGCATGGCGCCGCCGAGCAACGGAGCCACCAGAGGGGCCAGGGTCATGGTGAGGATGACGATGGTCATGGCCCGCACCACATCATCGGGGCTGAACAGATCACGCAGCAGCGCATTGACCACCACGACACCGGCGGCGCCGCCGATAGCCTGCAGCAATCGGAACAGCAACAGCACCGGCAAACTCTCCGCAAACACACAACCAATGGAAGCCAGTGTAAACAGTGCCACGCCGAACAAGATCACTGGTTTGCGACCGAAGCTGTCCACCATAGGCCCATAGAATAACTGGCCGATGGCAAAGCCAATTAAAAAGGTACTGATGGTCAGCTGCACTGACTCGACACTGGCGGCTAGATCCTCGGCAATACTGGGTATCGCCGGTAAATACATGTCGACCGCCAAAGGTGTTAACCCGGAGAGAGCCCCCAGCATGATCAGCAGCAATAAATGAGAGGTTCGCATGGACGCCTGTTCCGAATGGAGTGAATTATGAGTGTAACGGATACTTGATCTGCTTCACAAAAAAAAGCTGGAGCCAATCACAGATCCCGATCTTCGCATTGACCGCCGGGCATGGGAGAATAGCCGCCACACCCTTATCGCGAAGCTAGCCTGCGGGCTGGACGCGATCCCCGACCGAGTGACCCACAAGGATCAGGATGAGACACCTTTTTATCGCCTGCCTGCTGCTTCTGGCTGGCTGCAGTATCGTCAGCAAAGATCAATGCAGAAACCTGAATTGGTATGGCCGCGGCTACGCCGATGCCATGCGCGGCATGCCCTATGCCGATGGCGCACGCTACGCCAGTGCCTGCCGCGATCAGGGCGTCTATCTGGACATAGCGCCCTGGCAACGGGGATACCAGCGTCACCTGAATCAGACCTGCCCCATGGACAAAGCCAGACAGTTGGCTGCCAGCAGTCAGCCCTATCAGGGACCTTGTCTGGCTATTCCGGAATTTGCCACTCGCTACCATGCCGAACAAGCCAAGGCTCAGGAGCGGGCTGTGCTGCAAAAAGCCGAGGATGATCTGGTGAAGATCCGTCAGGAGCATGCCTTGTTGCGCGGCAAGCAGGATGCCGCCTCGAAGTCCCGGCTCCAGGAGTTGGAGTGGAGCGAATTCCAGCTGCAACAGACCCTGCTCGAACTCCGGCCACCCGTGGCGGTGGAAGGTGATGTACTGAATCCGAGTCTGCATTAATTCTCAGGGAGTCGAGACCATGCGCTGGCCGCTGATCCTCGCATTATCACTGCTCGGCGGCTGTAGTGCGCTGTCCGAACAACAGTGTCGCCTTGGCGATTGGTATGGTCTGGGCTATCAGGATGGCCAGGCAGGTCGGACCCGCAATCGCCTGGATGAGTACCATAAGTCCTGTGCAGAGTATGCGATTACGCCCGATCTGGAACGCTGGCAAGCCGGATATGACAAGGGGCTAGCCTTTTATTGTATACCCGAACTGGCCTATGCCAAGGGCAAGAATGGCGATGAGTATCATGGGGTCTGCCCGAATGATGCCAGCTTCCGTCAGCGCTACGAGCGCGGCCGTGCTGAATATCAGGTGCAACAGCAGCTGGATGAGATTGCCGATGAGCTGGATCGACTGCAAGACGAGCGGGAGCGGGTCTGGAAAAGTTACCGCCACAGTCAGGATGATGCCGAGCGCCATGAGTTAGGCCACCGGCTGAGACAGTTTGAGTGGCATGCTCTGGATTTGCAGCAGCAGTATATGCAGATCAAACAGCAACAGCTGCAGTTGCTCGCCACCCCACGGGAGTAGCACGCCGTCAACAGGCATGCGGCAGCTCCCCGTCGGCTCTGCTTCCACCGGCCCCCTGTCATCTATTTGTCATTTTCCCTTCATACACTCGCGGCAAACCGAAGAGGATGCCGCCATGAAGATCGCTCACTTTTCCCTGCTCAGCTCGCTATTGCTGCTGCTACTCGCCTCCATTTTATGCTGGAGTCTCTACACCGGCTGGAGTCAGCGCCTCAGCCAGGAGCAGCAAGGTATCAGCTTCGAGCAGCTCAGACGCACCGTCAGCCAGGATGCCCAGCGCCAGATCGGAGAGTACCTGCTGACCGGTGATGCCAGCCGATTGACTCAAGCCCGCCAATCCTTGACGCAAGCAGGAAACCTGCTCGCGCAACTGCCCACCACCACGCAGCGCAACACCCCACAACAGTTACAGCAACTCAATGCCAAGATGGGGGGCGAATACCTGGCTGCGGGCAAATTGGCCGGCAATAGCCAACAACTGCTGCAGAATGCCGAAAGCGAACTGATGAGCAACCTGGGGATCCTCACCCGCTATGCCCTCGCCGCCCAGCATCCACAGAGCAGTGCTTACCTGAGCCTAACCGCCAGTATGGCCTCGGGCATTGCCAAGCTGGGGCAATTGCGCGAGAACCTGATGGCCCAGCACGATAGCCGCCTACTGAAATCCCTGCAGTTTGAGCTCGACAGTTTGCAGCAGCAGTTGGTCCAGTTGCAGGCCCTGCCCTTGCTGGGCATCCACGCCGAGAGCGAGGATGATTTTCCCAGTCTGGGCGAGGAAACTGCAGCCGCGGCCGATCAGGGGGAAGAGCCCAAGGCCGAGCTGGCCAGTCTGCTGAATCGCTATCCCAAGGAGCTGGAAAACACCCGACGCATGCTGGAACAGCAGCAGCAAATGAAGCTCCAATTGACCGCTGACTTTCGCCAACTGGAGAATGACATCCTGCAGATCGGCAAGGATCTGCAACAGAGCCAAACCCAGCAACTACAACAGCTGGGCCTGACCCTGATCGTGCTGGTCGGCATTCTGGTGCTGTTTGCGCTACTCTCCTTCCTGTTTCAGCAACGGCTGGTGGTATCTCGCCTGCATGTGCTACGCAACGCCTTCCGCCACCTAGTCACCACCGGACGGCCAGAGCCCCTGCCGGTACAACACCGCCACAGTGAGCTGGGGGAGATCGCCTGTAGCTTCAACCAGTTGATGAACCTGCTCAGCCAACAACAGCAGGATAAGGGGCTGCAGCTGGGGCGAATTTCCCAGACCCTGGAGGGCATGGTTAGTCAGGTCGAGCAGATCCGGCAGCATGCCGAGCAATCCGATGGCGCCATCGCGGTGGGGCAAGAGATGATGGACGAGCTGAATCTGCTGGCCAGTGAGGTGCATCAGGTGGCCAACGACATCGCCGAACACGCGCGCCACAACGAGACCTCGATGTTGCACAGTCAGGATCTGGTGCAACAACTGCAAGCGGCCACCCGTCGTACCGGTGACGCGATCGAAGCCAGCCAAGGCTCTTTACAATTACTGGATGAGTCGATGAAAAATGCCACCGCCATTGTCGATGTTATCAGTCATATCGCCGAACAAACCAATTTGCTAGCGCTGAATGCGGCCATCGAAGCCGCCCGCGCTGGCGAGCACGGCCGCGGCTTTGCGGTGGTCGCCGATGAGGTTCGCCATTTATCCGGTAGCACCCAAAAGTCGCTGTCGCAGATCTTGGCAATCTTTACTCGGCTCAAGGGCGCCTCCAGCGAGCTCAGTGACACCATCCATGCCATTGCCGATGCGTCCGAACTGCAACAACAACATGCCGATGGCTTATGGGAGACGGCGCAAGGGGTTCGGGAAACGGCGCGCAGCACTGCCGTGGTGGCCGATCAAGGAGCCGGCAATGCCCAAAGCCAGGTGGAAAAGTTGCAGGCCTTTGCCGATCTGATGCAGGGCATGCGTCAGCAGTCGTCCAGCATGTCCAGTCAATCGGTGCAAGTGGCTCGCCATATCCAGGCCCAGGCCGAGTTGATCACTCTAACCCTGCAAGGCCAGAGCACGACAGAGCCCGTGCCCGCCTGAGGCGCAAATCAACGACAGCCTTCAAGCTGAAACCAGATTCAGCTCCCGCGCAGTGCAGCCTGGATATAGAGGTCGAAGCGGTTGCTCTTGGTCTCGATGGCGCTGCTAGGCTTCATTTCGTTGAGCCAACCGGCATAATCTGGACGCTTCACCACCACCCGTTTGCTGGCCACGACCAAGGCGGCCGGCAGTAAGGCATCGGCATCCAGATCCGGCCCGACCAACGATTGGAATACTCGCATCTCCTTTTTGACCAGTGCCGATTTTTTCTTATGCGGGAACATGGGATCGAGATACACCACCTCGGGAGCAATGGTTAACTCCTGCAGCCGTTGCAAGGCGGGGCCAGGTAGCAAGCTCATGCGTTCTTGCATCCAGTGGCCAATCTCGGGGTCGGCGTAGGCCCGCGCCAGACCATCAGCTAACAAGGCTGCCACTACAGGACTGCGCTCCAGCATCACCACCTGGCACCCCAGCGAGGCCAGCACAAAGGCATCCCGTCCCAACCCGGCAGTGGCATCCACCACCAGCGGGGTCGCGCCCGCCTTCAAACCCACCGCCTTGGCAATCGACTGCCCTCGTCCGCCGCCAAACTTGCGGCGATGAGCCACAGCACCCTCGACGAAATCGACAAATACCGCCCCCAGCAGCGGCTCATCCAGCTTGCGCAGCTCGAGACGGCTCTCGGTCCACACCAGAGCGAAGGGAGCCGACAACATCAATCCACCCAGTTCGCTCGTCAGACGCTCGGCATCTGCTTGCCTTGATGGGCACTCGGCGATGATCTCAATGACAAACATGCAACAACCCCATAGCAACAGGCTCCCGATAGCGGGAGCCTGTGCATTGTACCAGAGAGAGTGCCACTGCCTAGGCGGCTGGCAGCGTGCAACTCACACCGAGCTGCATACTCATACCGCGCTGCGTTGGCTGACCTGGAAGCGGCCCGCCATCAGACTCAATCTGGCAATGGTGTGATGGGTCTGAGCCACGCTCTGACTGAGATCATCCAGCGCCATCTTCATGGCTCCGGCGACATCGGCCACCCCAGCCGCTTCTTCAGCATGTTCGCGGCCGTGGTCGGTCAGCTCATGGATGGTGGCAAACAGCTTCTCGACAATCAGGCTCTGGCCGGCGTTATCACCAGCCGCCTGTTCGGCGATCCGCAGCCCCTCCTCCATATTGCCCATCCCCTTCTCCATGATCTGAACGGCATCGGCGGCTTGTTGTTGCACCTTGACGATCATGGCTTCGATTTCCGCCGTCGAGCTGCTGGTCCGTTCGGCCAGGGAGCGAACTTCGTCCGCCACCACCGCAAAGCCCCGTCCCGCTTCCCCGGCCCGAGCGGCTTCGATGGCCGCATTCAATGCCAATAAATTGGTCTGTGCGGCAATCGACTGGATCACGCCGACAATATTACCGATCTCCCGGGTGCTAGCCCCCAGTTGCTCGATTGTCTGGGCCGAGGTACTGACAGTTTCACGAATCGAGCGCGTCCGGCTGGAAACAACCGAGAATTGTTGACGCGCCGCCTCTGCCTGTTGGGTCATCGCCTGATGCATATCTTCCGCTGTGACCGAGGCGGAGTTCAAACGCCCCATCTGCGCCTCCAGGGATCCGAGCGTCCGCTGCATAGCCTCCATCACCTGATCCACAGCCTGGGCACTGCTCCCGTTATGCTGCTGCATGCGCAGATTGTCCTGCTCCAGCGTCCGGCTGGTCACCATCACGTTGCCCAGCGTGGCATCCAGATTATCCACCAGACTATTGACCCACTGGGTCATGACGCCGGTCTCATCACTCACCAGGGTCGAGCGATCCAGCCGCAAGCGCAAGTTAGCCTCCCCTTCAGCAATACGCCGCAACATGCCGATGACCTGACGCAAGCGGCTGGCCAAGGGCTTGGCATAGCGGCGATTAAAGCACCAGCCACCCAACAACAGTGCGACGGCTTGCAGGGCTATGGCTTGAGGTTGGGCAAGCGACAACCACTGGGCCAGAACTTGAGCGACAGCCCAGCTGGGGATAAGAGTTAGCAAGGCCCCCTGGAGAAGACGATAACTGACCGAGCGATAGCGGTAGACCTCTTCCAGATCCGCTTCGCACATCATGCCCCAGGTATCTGGCGAGCCAGGCAGTTGGAAGGTGATCCCCTTGCCAATGACCGGAATATGCCGGTAGTCGGAGTATCCCGGATAGGTGACATAGAGGTTATGGCCATTACGAATGGTTTCGCGAACCCCCGGATGCAGTTGCCCCGTGGCCGGATCATTGAACTTGAGCTCCAGCTCGGTGTGTTCCCGTACCCGGACCACACCAAACGCCGTCTGCACGCCATCCTTGAGGTTGTCGCCCAGGCTGAAGGTGCGATCCTCGAAGCGTGACCGGGACAATGCCACACCGGGTTCGATGGATGGATCCAGCACCGACTTGACCATAAACAGGTAATTGTCACCCGACTCATGGAAGATATGCCCCGCTTCGCGCTGGATCAGATCTCCCAGCACATCATTGGGGATCCGGGCACACAGGGTAGCAATCCGCTGTCCTGCCTGCAGGATCGGCTGATAGAACATCAAGGTGACTGCGTCATGGAAGGAGGATGTGCTGGGCCCCAGCAACCGGGTCCGTTCATCCCGATATGGGCCATGCAAGAAGCGTCCGGCTGCCAGACGCTCGAGAACCTTACACGAAATTTGTTCTTGCCGTCCTTGCAGCTCACGGGAGCTGGCCAGCAGTTGGCCAGTAACGTCGATGACAAATAGCTCGGAGGCATCAGGGAGCAAACACTGTTTATCTGCTAGCCAGCCACGATTGAGTTGCGAGAGCTCCGGCACCACATCCGCCAGGCTGGCCAACAGACTCCACTGCTGTTCGCACCATTGCACCAGCAGAGCCTGCCGGGTCGTGGCGAAACTATTGAAGGCACTCTCCATGGCCTCGACCCGATCCCGATTGCGTCGATAGGCCCAGCGCATCGTCAACTTCCCTGTCTTGCCAAACCAGGGCAGCCAGTGTCGTTCTGCGGAGCTCAATGCCATCTTGTTGCTGTGTAACTGCATAACCATCCCTTGTTATTTGCATACTCAATCCATTGATGAGTCAGACAATAAGCAAGCAACGTACCAACAAAGGGCAAGGGTTAGCGAGGGATTAGTGCAGCATCGCTCACTGGTGGGGCACCAAATGAGCGCATCGGATCAAAAGGGGGCGAATTTTCCCGTGAGACTCATATCAGGATGGCGGATCCCACCCGCTCGTTGTAACTGGCAGCATAAGAAGGGTGATGTTGTTGCAAATAGGACAGCAGATCCGGCCAAGCCAGCGGCCGACTGAACAAATAACCCTGAGTAAAAGAACAGCCCTGCTCACAAATAAAGGCTTGTTGTTCTTCCCGCTCCACCCCCTCGACCACCAATTGCATGCCCAGGTTATGCACAATTGAAATCAATCCCTGTAACAAGAGACGATCTTGCGTATGCAGCGGTATCTGTTGCACGAAGGAGCGATCAATCTTCACCAGATCCATGGGATAGAGGCGCAGGTAATTCAACGCCGAGAAGCCGGTACCAAAATCATCGATGGCAATCTGGCAGCCCGCATCCCGCAACGCCTGAATGCGGCACAGATGCTCTTCATGGCCATCCATGAAAATCGATTCGGTAATTTCAAAAATCAACTGTCCAGGAGGTAACTGATATTTGGCCAGCACGGACAGCCACTCATGCCCATCGGCACTCAGGGTGTTGAACTCCAGGGTCGAACGATTGACCGACACCTGCAACCAGTCGTAGCCCGCATCATGCAAGCGTCGCAGATCGCGACACGCTTGTTCCAGTAATTGCTCGCCCAGGATCTGAATCAAACCGCTCTGCTCGGCTAGGGGAATGAAATCAACCGGTGAAACGGCACCCAGCTCGGGATGCTGCCAGCGAGCCAGAGCCTCCAGTTTGGCCACTCGCCCCAAACGGTTATCCCAGATTGGCTGATAAACCAGCGTGATCTCGCCGTCATTGATCGCCTGTAACAGGTGACGCTGCATGGCTTCGCGTTCGGCAATCCCCTGTAACATCTGTTCGGAAAAGCAGAGATAATTGCGTTGCTGGCGCCGCGCTTCGAACAGCGCCAGATCGGTATGCCGCAGCAATTGCTGACTATCCTGACCATCCCGGGGCCAGAGTGCACCCGAGACAGTTCCCGACAGCCTTAGCTTGCGAGGCCCGACTTCGAATCGACTATGCACGCGAGCGAGTAACTGATCCGCCCAAGCGGCCAACTCAACCTCGGAGGTGACACCAGGAAGCAGCAGCGCAAAGCCATCGCCGCCCACTCGCCCCAGTAACTCCCGGCTACCCACCAGGAGACGCAGTCGATCCGACAGCTGTTGCAACAAGAGATCGCCGGTTTGATGATCAAATTGTGTATTGATATTGCAGAAGTTTTTCAGATCCAGCGACAGTAAACCAAATGCAGCGCCGGTTTGGCACTGATGATCCAGTTCGGCATAGAAGCCGGGTCTATCCAGCAGCCCGGTGAGCGGATCCAGCACCCGAACCGAGACGGAGGATGGACCATGCAAGCTACTGCTCTCCTGCATCAAGCCCACCAGACATAACAAATGGAGATCGGCACCATGCTGGTAGCGGCAGACTGTTAACTGTTCAGCCAGCATGCGACCACTCTTGTGACGACTGAGCACCTGACCTTGCCATACCCCGCGCTCGGCAACCGCCTGTTGGATCAGCACCATCAACCCGGTGTCGTAGAGTCCAGAGCGTAAGGCCGGCGCCAGCTGGCCGACCAACTCTTCCGCTCGGTAGCCGCTGAGAGCTTCGAACGGGGCATTGACCGCGAGAATGATGCCATTCTCGTCACACAGCGTGGCAGCAGAAGAGAGCAGAGCCAAACGGGAATATGCCGGAGCAGGGACAGATGGACGCAAACTGGCTGTGGTGCGATCCATCCAGCCATTCCATTGGTATATCAACCGTTCAAGCCACTGTGGCATTCCTACTCCCAACCTATCGTTTAATCCTTGGCCACACATGATATAACCCCGAACGAGACTTTACTGGCGCGGGCTATTGCGCTATGGCCTGTGCCAGTGCCCAACCCCGGTTCAAAGAGGTGCTTAACCTAGCAAAGAGCATGCCTTGCCTCGTTGTCGAGCCGGGAATCATTCCCGATCCAGNACAAGATCAGCAACTGGAAACAGTACAACCAAGCCTTGGTGCAACGTGGTTCGTTGACCGTCTGGATGGATGAGCAAGCCATCCAGCAGTGGCATTGCCAGACCCATCATGGCCGCCGAGGGCGAGGCTTCCATTACAGCGACTCCGCCATTGAAACCGCGCTGATGCTCAAGGCGGTATTTAAGCTACCGCTGCGTGCCTTGGAAGGCTTCATCAACTCGCTGTTCCAGCTGATGAATGTGCCCTTACAGTCGCCGGACTACAGCTGTATCAGCAAGCGCGCCAAGACGGTCGAAATCAAGTACCGCCTA
>NZ_BAAGVN010000029.1:0-1444 GCF_054780855.1 Pseudaeromonas pectinilytica | reverse complement strand
GGGCAGGAGGTGAGCCGCACCAGCATGGCCCACTGGATCATCCGGCTGGACGAGGTGTTCCAGCCATTGATGAACCTGCTGCGTGAGGAGCAGAACCTCGCGGCTTACCTGCAAGCCGACGAGACGCGGATCCAGGTGCTCAAAGAGGAGGGCAAAACGGCGCAATCGGACAAATGGATGTGGGTGACCCGTGGCGGTCCGCCGGGCCGCCCCTCTGTGTTATTTGAATATGATCCGTCGCGCGCCGGAAGCGTACCCGTGCGCCTGCTGGACGGTTTTAGCGGCGTACTGCAAGCCGATGGCTATTCTGGCTATAGCCAGGTGTGCAAACAGAGCGGTCTCACCCGGATTGGCTGCTGGGATCATGCGCGGCGCAAATTCATCGAAGCGACCCAGGCCACGCCGTCCGTTGCGAAGGGCAAGAGCAAGCCCGGTGCCAGCAAGGCCGGTGTGGCATTGGGGTACATAGGTAAGCTCTATGCCATCGAGCGGGAGCAGAAGGAGCGCAGTGATGCCGAGCGTTATCAGGCACGGCAGACGCGTAGCATGCCGCTGTTGGCAGAGTTCAAAACCTGGCTGGACAATCACGTCGGCAAGGTGATGAAAGGCTCGCTGACGAGAAAGGCGATGGAATACACGCTGGGGCAGTGGCCCTATCTGGTCGGTTACTGCGAGCGGGGTGATCTGCACATCAGCAATGTGTTGGCGGAGAACGCGATCCGCCCGTTCGCCGTGGGGCGCAAGGCCTGGTTGTTCGCCGACAGCGCGCAAGGCGCCAAGGCCAGCGCGACCTGCTACTCGTTGCTGGAGACAGCCAAAGCCAATGACCTTGAGCCCTCAGCGTATATCAACTATGTGCTGGCGCAGATCGGCGCAGCCGATAGCCTGGAAAAACTCGAAGCCCTGCTACCCTGGAACGTCCCGCTGGAGCCCATTGCAAAAAAAGTGGCGCAATACAACGAAGGCAAGTAGGTCGATTTAGCGGCGCTTACAACAAGGTGGCTTGGATTTAGGCAAACTATAAGTGATGGAAACACTTTAACTGAGTGTGTTAGCACCACGAACGTAGCACCTGCGAATGATAGCATTGATTATATTTTTTTAGACCCTCCATTTGGAGCAAACTTGCAGTATTCAGAGTTAAACTTTTTTATGGAGTCATGGTTGGGTTTACTAACAAACAACCAAGAAGAAGCTGTAGAAAATAAGTTTCAACGTAAGGGGAGTCTTGAGTATCGACAACTAATGAATAGGTGCTTTAGGGAAGCTCACAGGATCTTAAAACCAGGGCATTGGATGACTGTCGAATTTTCAAATACTCAAGCTGCTGTATGGAATAGCATACAAACGGCACTAACAGAAGCAGGGCGGGAGCACACTTTGTTGATCTTTTAACCAAAGAATAACTGAGCCCGATAGTCGTCATTCCAGCCGGCTCTTTTTA
>NZ_BAAGVN010000028.1:0-22690 GCF_054780855.1 Pseudaeromonas pectinilytica | reverse complement strand
ATCTACTACCTGAAGCAACACCGCTTATATACCCGCACACTTGGAATTATTTGAGTCTCTAAAAATGAGGGGATCTCTGAGGTTCGTTGGTAAACCGGTATGCTTGCTCGGCAGATCTATAGCGCTCTATCCGTTGAAGGCTCGAAAGCCTCTGCTCTGATGCCGCGCAGAATATTGTGCTCTGCCTTGGGACTCAATTTTGCTAAGGTACCTGTCACCTCTGACATTTTATCCCTGTGCCCATGTCCATCTCCTATTACGACCAGCATGCCGATGCGTTTATTGTCGGTACCCTCGATGTCCAGATGCAGAGTCTGTACGACAAGTTTCTGCCCCATCTGGCGGCAGGGAGCCATATTCTGGATGCCGGTTGTGGTTCGGGGCGGGATAGCCGTTATTTTCTGCAGCAGGGCTTTGAGGTTACGGCGCTGGATGCCAGTTGGCCCTTGGTACTGCATGCCCGCACGCTCACCGGTTTGCCGGTGTTGCACTGCCGCTTCGATGAGTTTGTTGCCGAACAACCGCTGGATGCTATCTGGGCCTGTGCCTCTTTGCTGCATGTGCCGCAGGCCGAGTTGCCATCGCTCATGGCGCATCTGGCACTCCAGTTACGCAGCGGCGGCCTCTTCTATTGCTCCTTCAAATATGGGCAAGGTGAGGTCAGCCGCGACGGTCGGCACTTTACCCAACTGGATGAGGCTGGGCTGACGAGGTTGCTGCAGGGTTTGCCCCTGCAAGTAGTCGAGAGTTGGCAAACCGCCGATCTGCGCCCCGGTCGCCAGGATGAGCGCTGGTTGAATGTGTTGCTGCAACGGCAGGGTGCTAGCCATGAGTGAACAACTGGAGCAGCAACATGGGGCGTGGAAACGTTACTGGCCCAAGCCTGAACAGTTGCTGCTCGCCATTGGCATCGATGCGAACAGCGAGGTGCAGTGGCTGGCCCGGCAGTGCGGCCAGTTGGT
The DNA here is from genome assembly GCF_054780855.1 of Pseudaeromonas pectinilytica. Classification (NCBI taxonomy): domain Bacteria; kingdom Pseudomonadati; phylum Pseudomonadota; class Gammaproteobacteria; order Aeromonadales; family Aeromonadaceae; genus Pseudaeromonas; species Pseudaeromonas pectinilytica. Next base: position 21,728 of record NZ_BAAGVN010000028.1, on the reverse strand, counting down.
GCTGGTGGCGCCTGAACTCAAGCAGGCGGAACCTGATGGGGCGATGGCGCCTCATTCGGTAGCCGTGTCCGTGCAGGAGGCTCCTGCGGGTTACAAGATTGCAGTCGCCTCCGAGGTGCGCTGGATCCCCGACAGACTGCCGGAGTTGGCAGCCTGTTATCAGCTCAACCTGCAATTTGATCGGATTTTGCTTAGTCGAAATGGCTGGCACTCGATCGCAGCCAGTCAGCGCGAGCGAGCACTACGCAAACTGGGCAATCTGCTAGCACCCGGCGGTGTTCTGGTGATAACGCCTTGCCTGGGCGAGTATGCGTCTGGAGTGTTGGATCAGGATGAGCTGGCCGCTCTGGCGCGCAAGTTTGGTCTGGTGCTGCAACCGCTGACGCAGGAGGGTACCGCGATACTGCAGTTGCCGGATGATGGCAGCGGGGCATTGGCCCGTATCCGTCATATCGCCGTCAACGACAGCAAGAGCTCCACCTACAAGCTGGCGTTGCTACGCACTTTGGTGCGTATTGCCGATGCTCATCCAGGCGCGGTGTGCGATCGCAGCGAGGGGCGGGTGGCTATCTCGCTCGGCCTGGTGGCGCTGTACTGGATCCGGTTGTTCAAGCGCTTGCTGGATGCCGATCTGCAGCAAAATTCCAATACCGGCAAGGGGCTGGGCTTTGTCACGCAGCAGGGCTGGCAGCCGCTGGCCCAGCTTAAGGCCGATGATTTTGCCATCGGTGCGCTGTTTGTCGGCGAGCAAGCGCTGGCGTTGCAGCAGCTGTTTGCCGACACCATCAAGACCATGCAGGAAGGGCCGGTTACCTTCATCTATCAGGGCGATAAACAGAACCGTCTCTTCACCATCGAGAGAGCTCTACGTCGCAAGAATAGCCAGAGTGTGTTACTGGATCGGGCCTTCTTCGACAGCTTTGGCCTGTTCACTCTGAGCGAGGAGATGTGGAATTCGCTACGCAGCTACGGCTGCTGGATTGAGCCCTTGCTGGTGCAGCAGTGGATTGCCCAGATGAAGCGATTCCAGCGCAATATCGTGGCGAACCATTCGCTGGACTATTACCACGAGGCGCTGATTTGGCTGGAGCGCGAGCACGATACCGCTCGGGTGCGACAACGGGTCGATGCCCTGGCGCGTGGCGGCCATGCCATCCGTTCGGTCTGGAGTGGTCATCCGCTGCAGAGTTATCAAGTGGACCACTGCCTGCCCTTTGCCTATTGGCCCAACAACGATCTATGGAATTTGCTCCCTGCCTCGGTGCAGGAAAATGGCAGCAAGAGCGATCGGGTGCCGAGTCGTCCGCGACTGAGCAACGCCCGAGCGCACATCCTCGATTGGTGGCAACTGGCCTGGAGTGGCGAGCGCGAGCAGCAGCAATTCTTCATCGAGGCCCATCTGTCGTTACCGAACATTCCCCGTGACTGCCGCAACCATGAGGAGGTGTTTGAGTCGATGCAGGATCAGATCTTGGGTGTCCGCCAACGGCTGCAGGTCGGCGAGTGGTAGCCCTGTTTTAAAACCGATAATGAGCACTGAGGATATACATGGATCTTGATCTGCTGTTTGCGCCGTTGTTCCAGATGGCTTGGTGGTTGGTGCCGTTGCTGCTGGTGATTGGGCTGGTGAAGAGTCCCTGGTTCAAGGGGCATCTGGGGGAGTTTGCCGTCAATCTGGCGATCAAGCTGCGACTGGACAACGCGACCTACCATCTCATCAAGAACGTCACGCTACCAACCGAGGATGGGACTACCCAGATTGACCATGTGATCGTCTCCGTCTATGGCGTTTTCACGGTCGAAACCAAGAACATGAAGGGCTGGATTTTTGGTGGTCAGCAGCAGAAGAACTGGACCCAGAAGATCTATCGCCGCACCCATAGCTTTCAGAATCCGCTGCGCCAGAATTACAAACATACCCGCACTCTGCAGTCGTTGCTCGGGCTGAGCGATGAGCAGATCTTCTCGGTGATTGCCTTTGTCGGCGACGCTACTTTCAAGACGCCGATGCCGGAGAATGTCACCCGCGGCAATGGCTTTCTGCGCTATATCAAGGCCAGAGCCGAACCGGTTCTTACGTCCGAGCAGGTGCAGACGATCATCGATACGATCGAAGGCGGTCGTCTGGCACGCAGCCTTAAAACCAACCGCGAGCATGTGGCTCATGTCAAACGCATCGTGGCCGAAAAGGCTGCAACGCCATCCTGCCCTACCTGCGGCAGCACCATGGTCTCCCGGCAGGTAAAACGCGGAGCGAATGCGGGCAACACCATCTGGGGTTGCTCCCGTTACCCCACCTGTCGTGGGCTGATCGCGCAGGAATAATCAGTTTTAGACGAGGCGGCATCCCCTTAACCTTTTACTTGGCCTCTCACTCATGGAATCGATGTTGAGCACAAATTCGTATCTAAGTGACGATCGCAGAAATGGTCATTGCACTGTTTAGTTGAGGATTCCTTCTGTGGTCTTTGCTGTATTTATCTGACCCCAGAGCCCATTTTGGCGGCGCGCCGCAAGATTGCGGATCCAGTCGCTATTGTGAGTTGGGGATGGAACTGCCGCACACCCGCTCAAGATGGATCTGGTAAGCTAGAGCGCCTGATTGATTGCTTTGGAGCTATGCCATGACCTCGACTTATTCTCCGCCATTTCAGTTGACCCATGCCCTGTTGAGCCGGGTCGCCGAGATCGCCGAGTTGGTGGGACAGTGGCGTGCGACGCAGAACTCTCAGATGCCTTTTTTACACCGTGAAAACCGTATCCGAACCATTCAGGCTTCGTTAGCTATTGAACACAACACCTTGAGTCTTGAACAAGTCACCGCGGTTATCGATGGTAAAACGGTCCTGGGATTGCCGCGGGAAATTCAAGAGGTGCGCAATGCGTTTGCGGCGTATGAGGCGCTGCCACATTGGGATCCTGCTTCCCCTGCGGATCTTTTAACTGCTCATGGCCGTCTTATGCTGGGTCTCTGTGATGAGGTTGGTGGATGGCGGACCCAAGGGGTTGGGATTTCCCGTGGTAGTCAGCTCGTTCATATGGCGCCACCTGCGAGCCAAGTTCCCAGACTCATGACGCAGTTGCTTGAATGGCTGGTTCATACCGAGGCTCATCCACTCATAGCTTCTTGTGCCCTGCACTATGAGTTGGAGTTCATTCATCCCTTCAATGATGGTAATGGTCGAATAGGGCGCTTGTGGCAGACGCTGATCCTGAGTCGCTGGCAGCCAGTACTCGCGTTTCTGCCGGTTGAGACTGTCATTCAGTCCCGGCAAGAGGCCTATTATCAGCAATTGAGTCGAGCGGATAGTCGCAGTGATTGCACTGATTTTATTCTGTTTCTGCTCGAGGCCTTGCGAGATGCGCTGGCTAGCGCTATTCAAGTGCAGCCAGCTATTCCGATAAAAACGCGGGCAGAAACGCGGACAGAAACGCCGGCAGAAACGCCGGTAAAAATGCCGGGTGAGCCTGCAGTAAAAACGCCAGAACTCCTGTTGCAACTGTTGTCGGTCGAGCCTGAATTGACGCTCAGAGAGTTAGCCATTCGGCTTGGCAAATCACGCAGTGCGGTCGAACGAGCGGCGGCCCGCTTGGTGAGTGACGGGCGGTTGCGTTTCGTCGGACCGCGTAAGGGCGGACACTGGCAGCTGCTATAGCGGCCCTGTCTGCGGATGATGACGCTTAACGGCTTCGCCACACCGTTGGCCGGTTGGCCAACCAACGGCATCAGCTATTGGTCTGGTGGCCGCGGGGGTTGTTCTGGAAATGGCGTTTGTATTCGCGGCTGAACTGGGAGGGGCTGTTGTAGCCCACCAGAGTGGCGGCTTCGGCGATGCCGCGGCCTTCACGCTGGATCAGCTCCCGTGTCCGATTGAGGCGGATTTGCTTCATGTATTGCAGCGGTGAGACCCGCGTCACCTGACGAAAGGCACGATGGAATGATGACACGCTCATATGGGCTTCGGTGGCGAGCCCTTCGACCGTCAGCGGGGCGGCATAGTCGCGATGAATGCGCCCCAACACCCGGGCGATGCGGGCATAGTGGCTATCGTGGCGGGCCAGCTCCAGCAGCACATAGCCATAGGGGCCGGTCAGCACGCGGTAGAGGATCTCCTGCAGGATACCGGGTCCGAGAATGCTGGCTTCACTCTCGCAGGTCAGAGCGCCGAGCAGGCGTTCACAGGCACCGAGCAAGGGCGGCGACAGGCTGACACTGGAAAGACCGCATTCGATGCTGCGGCAGGGCTCCATCGGCGATTCTGGCGGAAACAGTTGCTCCACCAGCCGATGCAGGGACTGGGCATCGATGTCTACCGCCAGCCCGAGGATCGGCTCCTCCGGGCTACAGTGCGCCTCGCACTCCAGCGGCAGCGGTACGCCGACGACCAGATAGGAGTCGGGGCCATAGGCGACTTGCTGCTCCCCCAGATGAATGATCTTGTGGCCTTGCCCCATGATGAGCAGTCCGGACTGATAAGTGAGGGGTTGCCGCGGATTGCCCCGCGACGCCCGAAAGAAGCGCACCCCAGGCAGGCTGGTGGCGATGGAGCCTTCCAGCTGCTGCAGTCCCATCTGTTCGACATAGCCTTGCATGGCGCGGGCCAGGGTCATCGCCGCCTCTCCTCATCGGTGATTGGGTTAACTTGGTAGAAATAGGCAAGTATTTGCCATGAATGTCGCTTACCGGCGCTTAATCTAGCAACTATTATGATAGTCGTCATCCACGGCATGCTTCTGGCGCCGCCGTGTATTCCTATCGGCACTTCAGACTAGACAAGGGCATATGATGAATAACTTTACCTACTTCAACCCGACCCGCATTCACTTTGGCAAAGGGCAGATCGCCAAGCTGGCCGAAGAGATCCCGGCCGACGCCAAGGTGCTCATCACCTATGGTGGCGGCAGCATCAAGAAGAACGGCGTGCTGGATCAGGTGCATGCTGCGCTGGCGGGCCGTAGTTTTCAGGAGTTTGGTGGCATCGAAGCCAACCCGCATTTCGAGACCCTGATGCAAGCGGTCGCCGTGGTTAAAGCCGAGTCCATTGACTATATCCTGGCGGTGGGTGGTGGCTCCGTCATCGACGGTAGCAAGTTCATTGCCGCGGCCGCTCGTTATGAGGGCGATGCCTGGGAAATCCTGCAAACCTATGGCAGCAAGATCAGCGATGCGGTACCGCTGGGAACTGTGCTGACATTGGCGGCTACCGGCTCCGAGATGAATAACGGCGCTGTGATCACCAAGGCAGAGACTCAGGACAAGCTGTTCTTCTTCTCGCCGTTCGTGCAACCGCGCTTCTCCATTCTGGATCCGGTCACCACCTATACGCTGCCGGCGCGCCAGATCGCCAACGGCGTGGTTGATGCCTTCGTGCACACCCTGGAGCAGTACACCACCTATCCGGTCAAGGCCAAGGTGCAGGACCGCTTCGCCGAAGGTTTGCTGCGTACCCTGATCGAAGAGGGTCCGGTTGCGCTGGCTCATCCGCAGGATTATGACGTGCGCGCCAACCTGATGTGGACGGCGACCATGGCGCTCAACGGTACCCTGAGCACCGGCGTGCCGACCGACTGGGCGACTCATATGATTGGTCACGAGATCACAGCTCTGTGTGGCCTGGACCATGCCCAGACCCTGGCTATCGTGCAAACTGCGGTGTGGAAGCACAAGTTTGCCGCCAAGCAGGCCAAGCTGGCTCAATACGCCGAGCGGGTGTTCGATGTGCGTGAGGGCAGCGAAGAGCAAAAGGCTCGCGCCGCCATCGAGCAGACCGAAGCCTTCTTCACCGCCATGGGCAATCCGGTGCGTCTGTCGGCCTATGGCCTCGGTGAGGAGGTGATCGACAAGGTCGCCGCCAAGCTGACCGAGCATGGCCATGTCGCACTGGGTGAGCACAGCGATATCACCCCGGAGGACGTCAAGCAGATCCTCCGCCTGGCGCTGTAAACCATCTGGAACCGCGTGGGTTAACAACCCGCAGAGCTATGCAAACGCCACCCGTTCGGTGGCGTTTTTTGTGGGCGTCAGCCTGGTAGGGCTATGCGTCAGCTCAATCGGGGCGCAGTAGGAAAACCCAAGGCACTACTAGCAGCACGGGTGGAGTTATGGGCGGCAGGGGGGATGGCCGTCTCTTCGAACTAGGCGGGTGACCGCTGTGGCGTCGGGACTTCGGATATTTCACGCTCGACCTGGCGATACAGGGCACAACCGGCCACCAGACCACAAGTCGCCAGCAGATACCAAATCCACTCGGGCGGCGTTGTACCCGAAGCGCCGAGACAAAGACCGATCAGCAAGTTACTCAACAAAGCGACCACGCCCCCGACACTGGCATAAAACCCGTAGTGGCTGGCCAGCAAGCCGGGAGCCGCATAATGAGGCAGGCGCGCAGAGAACAGCGGATAGCACAGAATAGAGCCGAGAGAAAAGAGTACCGCCTGGCTCAGAACGGCCAAGACGGGCCACGCGGCCAACCAGCTGATCAGCAGGTAACTGCAGCCCATACAGGCCAGCCCCAGCCCCATGCCACGGGCTACCCCTAAACTCCGTTGTACCCAGAGGCTGGCGGGTAGTTGCAGCAGGACACCGATCAGGGCGGTGACGGTAAAGACGCTGCCCAACAGAGTGGCAGTTTGCTGCTGGCTGTGAATAAATGCCGGTATGGATAGATAGAGCTGATGAAACAGCACGCCATAGGCGGCCGAGAAGATCGTAAAGCATAAAAAGGCGCGATTGCGAAGAATGGTGCGCCACTGTTGCCAGACTCTCTCTCGAGGGTGAGAAACCGCCGAGCGATGAGGCGGCAGATAGTGCCATTGCAACCCGGTCAGCAGTAGAAACACGCCTCCAGAAACCCAGCCTGTGAGTGCATAACTGGATTGCGTCAGCCATAAGCCAAGTAGCGGCCCCAGCAGCATGCCCGCCTCGCTGGCCAGATTGTGCAACGCAAACGCTTGTTGTCGCTGGGCCGGATGCGGGCATTCCTCAGCCAGATATGCCTGGGCACATGGCGTAAAGAGGGCTCCGGCAAATCCGGTCAGGAAGGCCGCCAGCAGTAAGACGGGCAGTTGCTCGGCCCAGCCCAATAATGCAAATCCGCCCGAGCGGATCAGACAGCCACCGATGATGGCCGCCCGATACCCCAGGCGATCGCCGAGTGTTCCTCCCAACAAAAACAAGCCTTGCTGGCTGAACACGCGCATCCCCATGACCAGGCCAACCGCCCAGCCAGCCAGTTCCAGACCGCTCCCCAGATGATGAGCCAGATAGGGCATCATCATGTAGAAGCCCAGATTGAAGGCCAGGGCATTGATAACCAGCAGACGAGCCGCACGACTCAGCCCGCACCAGATTTCCCATCCGGCATGCAGGATCTTGATGGCCATCGGCTTCAGCTCGCCCGCCGTAGGGTCCGAATGTAAGGCAAGCCTGCATCATCATGGTGGATCTGCACCGGTACCTGGTACAGCTGGCTGATCAACGCCTCGGTGAGCACCTCTGAAGGGGGCCCCATGGCTTGCAGGCGGCCATCAGCAAGGACGATCAACTCATCGGCAAATTGAGCGGCCAGATTGAGATCGTGCAACACCACCAGGCTAATCCAGTTACGCAGACGAGTTTGATGGTGCAGATGCTCCATCAGTTGCATCTGGTGCTGTAAATCCAGCGCGCTTACCGGCTCATCCAGCAGCATGATCTGTGGCTCCCGCAGCAAGACCTGAGCGAACAGCACCATCTGGCGCTGTCCGCCACTCAGGGTGCTCATCGGACGATCCGCCAGATGCGCCATCCCCAAACTCTGGAGTGCCGTCATGGCGGCGCGCAGGTCATCGTCGCTCAATCGTAACTTGAGGCTTTGCAACCGCCCCAGGACCACCACTTCCAGCACACTTAGCTCGAGCTCCAGCTGATTATTTTGTGGCATATAGCCAAACTGTTGTCGCCACCGGTTGGCTCCCAGGTCGGCAAGTGTGCGGCCATTAAATTGGATCGTGCCCTCTTGCAGGGGTAATTCACCGAACAAGGCCCGCAGCAAGCTGGTCTTGCCGGTGCCGTTGGGGCCGATGATCACATGCAGCTGCCCAGGAGAGAGCTGCATACAAAGGTCGCGGGACAATACCTGTTTCCCCAGGGCAATCGCGACATGATTGAATTCAAGCATGCTTACGCCCCCGTCCCAAAATCAACCAAATAAAAAACGGTACCCCGATGATGGCGGTCACTATGCCGATCGGGAACAAGGCGCCGGGAACAATCGATTTGGATATCACAGAGGACATCGACAACATAGCGGCGCCGCAAAGCGCAGAGAGCGGAATTAGAAAGCGCTGGTCTTCACCAATCAACATGCGGCCAATATGCGGTGCAACCAGACCGATAAATCCGATGATGCCGACAAAACTGATGGCGGTCGCCGTCATCAGCGCCACCAGTACCAGCGTCTTGATCCGTAACGCGTTGATGTTGACTCCCAGGCTGCGCGCGCGGGCCTCACCCAGACGTAAACAGGTCAACTTCCAGGCATCACGATACAGCAGCACGCTACACCCCAGCGTGATGACGAACGTGATGGTCAAGGAGTCCCATGTGGTCCGCATCAGACTGCCAAACAACCAAAATACGATCTGCTGATTGAGCTCCGGCGAAGAGACAAACTGCAGCAGCGAGAGCAAAGACTGGAACAGGAACAGCAGGGCGATCCCCGCCAGTATGATGGTCTGACTGTTGACATGGCGCATCAGTGCCAATCCGAATAGCATCGAGGCCGCCAGCATACTGAAGAAAAATGCACCTAACGGAATGCTCAACAGGGATTCCAGACCGAATAGATTATTTACCACCAACGCCAGTGCAGCGCCAAAGCCTGCCGCTGCGGCGATGCCGAGTGTAAAGGGGCTGGCCAGCGGGTTATCCAGCAAGGTTTGCATCTGAGCGCCGCCCAACCCCAGCGCAGCTCCGACGACCAGTGCCATCAGCGCAATGGGCAGTCGCATCTCGATCACAATGGTTCGGGTCATGGCGTCCGTGTTGGCGGGTGACCATAAGGTGTGCACCACATCGAGCAACGGTAACTGGGATGGACCGGTTGCGATGTCCAACAACAGGGTGATCACAATCAGGACGATAAACGCAGCAAGAAAACGCCAACGACGGGCCTCGCGCTGACGTTGCTGAACCAGCGCCTGTTCCAGCATCGCCACCTCAGCCATGACAAAGTCTCCAACTCACGACATTAACCTCAACAGATAAACAAGCCTGAGAAACCCGACGCGACCATGCCGAGCGCGTCTTGGGACCGCGTTTCAACGGGTATGCAGATTGGGATTGATATTCTCAGCGTCTTGTGAGAATTATTATAATGATAACTATTATCTACACCTTTAGCACTCCTTTGAGGACGTTATGCCCCTAAAAAAGTCATTAATTAAAGTCACTGCGCTGTTAACTCTCTGTCTTTGCTCCTGTTTTGCTTTTGCCAAACCCACGATCATTGAAGATGTGTTGGGGCGAAAAGTCAGCGTCGAAACACCGGCCAAACGTGTATTGCTCGGTTTTTATATCGAAGACTACTTTGCTGTCGGTGGTGATGAGGCTTTCGATCATTTGGCGGGGATCTCCAGCGGTTGGTTTATCAAATCGCGGCCTGCCATTTGGAATATGTATGTGGCCAGCAAGCCGCAGCTGGCCCAGGTGCCGGATGTCGGTAATGTGCAGGATCAGACCTTCTCGATAGAAAAGGTGCTGGCCAGCAAACCGGATGTGGTGGTTCTGGCTGATTGGCAATTCAAGGCACTGGGGTCCGAGTTAGGGCGACTGGAGCAGGCCGGTATTCCAGTTGTAGTTATTGACTACAATGCGCAGACCCTGCAACGCCATGTGGCCAGTACGCGGATCCTGGGTCAACTGACGGCCAAACCCGAACGCGCCGAACAGATAGCCAAGGCGTATGAGCAAGTTGTCACCACCATTCGAGAACGCGTGGCCGCCGCTCATGTTGTCAAACCCAAGATCTACATCGAACTGGGAGATAAGGGGCCGTCAGAATACAGTTACACCTACGGTAAAAATATGTGGGGCGCGATGGCAGAATTGGTGGGTGGCGACAACATTGCTGCGCCGTTTGTTGAGAGTTGGGGCACCATCCACCCGGAGCAACTCCTGGCCAGCAAACCCGATGTCATCCTGATGGCCGGCTATGAAAGTGTGGTCAGCCCCACGGCCATGCAAGTTGGTCAGGACATCGATGCCGATAATGTGCAGCGTCGTCTGAAAGGTTTCACGCTGCGCGCCGGTTGGTCCAACTTGCCTGCTGTGAAGAATAACCGCGTGTATGCCGTCTACCATGGCGCCACCCGCAGCATTATGGATGCGGCCTTGATGCAGTTTATGGCCAAGGCGCTGTATCCCGATCTGTTTGCCGATCTGGATCCACTGGCTACTTACCTGAATTTTTACCAGCAATACCTACCGATTCGCCCACAAGGTACCTTTATGCTGGGGATAGCCCCAACCGCCTCCTGAGTCCGACAATCGGCGACATCCATCCAATGCCGTGCAGCCCACCACTGCACGGCATTTTCGTTCATAACGCTACGACTCAGGCCGACTAGCCCAGTGTGACACTTTCCCGTCGACCAAAGAAAAAGGCCCTGATTTCTCAGGGCCTTAAGTATGCTGGCGTACTATGAATCAGCCCCACATTACCTTGATTTTGTTATGAAAACCGCACTAGTCATAATCTTTCGTGTAGCTATAAATGTAGCTAAAAAAATACGTGCAAAAAGGAATTCCACTTGGCATCCAATAACTTAAGTGTACAACACAAGTTCCCTAGCGTGAAGGCACAAATAACCGTATTAAAAATGATGTACTCGTTATGCGAACGGGGTGCTGTTTTGCCGGATCTACTGCCTGAGAATCTCTCGTTGTGCTGAGACGACAGATAAATTTCTGATATGGTGCGCTATCTACCGTTGAGGGGACTTATCTGAGGCTGGCATGAAAAAACCGTCTATTCCCTTTGCCCTGACTCATCAGATTGCCAGCCAAGTGTGCAACGTCGCCGAGTTGGTCGGATCATTGCAACTGCAGACTGCCAGTCGGCAGATCGTCTCGCCCGATTCTGATGACCACATTCACGGCATTCAATCGCTCCTGGCACTTGAGCATACCTCGTTGGAGTCTGAGCCAATCCTATCGATGTGTCAGGGGGAATCGTTACCAGACNCAGCCAAGTGTGCAACGTCGCCGAGTTGGTCGGATCATTGCAACTGCAGACTGCCAGTCGGCAGATCGTCTCGCCCGATTCTGACGACCACATTCACGGCATTCAATCGCTCCTGGCTCTTGAGCATACCTCGTTGGAGTCTGAGCAAATCCGATCGATGTGTCAGGGGGGATCGTTACCAGAGCTCGAGCGGGTGAGCCTGCTCGTTCGTAACCTTAAGACGTTATTAGAACAACCTCAATCGCCTGCGACTACCGCAGGCCCAGTACCTATTTCTTATCTGCCAAGATTACCCCGAACCGCCCCAATGATGACAATACAAATCACTCTTTTAGCCCACCCCTCGCGCCACCCCTGGCAGCAGTAACCAACAGCAATATTAAATTCAATATAATCAATGAGTTATATCTTGTTGATTATATTGATTATTTTGTATCTATTTGATTTATAATGATTTATTAAAGAATCACTTAGTCTTGGTACTCCAGACCCAGGCCATCCCTCCGCCAACACAGCGAAAATCCGTGTGCTAGACTCAATGCATGGCCTTCTTCGGATCACTACCATGTCCAGGCAGTTGATAAGGGCGTTAGCTCTACTGGTTTGCAGTTTCCCCTTTTGCCAGAGTGAAGCGCTGGAGCTGGCCGTGATGCATGGCAACAAACAGCAGCGGGATAATTTTGTGGCCGTGCTACGGGATTTCTATGCCGAAACCGGTATCCGGGTGCAATTGCTGGCCTACACAGACAGCGAGTACAAGGCCCGCTTTCCTCACTGGCTGGTGGCGGGTACCTCACCGGATCTGCTCTACTGGCAAGGTAGCGAGCGCCTGCTGGCCTATGCCCGTCAAGGCGCCTTGAGACCCATGGATGAGCTGTGGCAACAGCAGGACTGGCAAACCAGTTTCGGCAAGGCCATGCAGGCCGCCGTCTCCTGGCAGGGACACACCTACGCCCTGCCCTACAGCTACTACCACTGGGGCCTCTTCTACTCCAAAAGCACCCTGCAACGCGCCGGGCTCACCCCGCCGACCACCTGGACACAACTGCTGCAAAGCTGCCCCCTGTTACGCAACAAGGGAATAGTGCCGCTGGTATTGGGCACAAAAGAAAGCTGGCCAGCCCTCGCCTGGTTTGACTATCTCAACCTGCGCCTCAACGGCCTGGCCTTTCACCAGCAGGTGACACGCGGTGCTGTGGATTACCGGGATCCGCGCATCCGGCAGGTATTCAGCCACTGGCAACAACTGATCGCAGCCCGCTGCTTCAATGACAACATGACCCGGCTGGATTGGAACGACAGCATCCCCTACCTCTACTACGGCAAGGGGGCCATGTCACTGATGGGCAGTTTTGCCATCCCCAAACAGCGCATTGACGACATTCAGACCCTGCCCTTTCCCACCTTGCGCGCCGATATGCCGCGCTATGAAGACGCCTCGCTGGATCTCTTCGTGCTGCCGGCCCGCGCCAATCCGCGCATGATGGAGGTCAAGCTCCTGCTGGCCTATCTGGGCCGTCCCGAGGTGCAGCTCCGGCTCAATCACCAGCTCGGCACCTTCTCCCCCCACCGGCAAAGCCAGCAACAGCTCTCCGCCATTCAAGCGGCCAGCAAGCAGGTGCTGCAGGGCGCCGCCGGTTTTGCCCAATACTTCGATCGGGATGTGCCACCGGACTTTGACCGGGCCGCCACCCCCATCATGGCCCGATTTGCCAGCCACCCCGATATAGAACACACCCTCACTCAACTGGAGGCGCTGCGCCAGCAACACTACCCCGCCAACCCGCTCCCTCTAACCACACCACCCACCGGCGTCCCCCCGCCTTGATAACCCCAGACGCCGCCCAGCGCCTGCCCAAGCCACAGCGCCAGTGAAACAGCAATAAAATACCTAATAAAATCAATATATTATATCTTATTGATTTTATTAGGTATTTTATATATATCTGATTTTGTTGATGTTTTTTAATGAGCATCCGAGATCACCAAAGGACAGCCATGCATCCGGCAAAAACCGTTGTAGGCTGGTGCTGAGCCTGCGAAGCCCAGCGTTTACCGCGAGCAAAACACAAAGATGGCGCCAAAGGAGACTCAAGCACTGAGAGTTGGGAATTCGTTGCCTGTCTCTTTCATCACAACAGCTCCCACCGACCACGCTTGCGCGGCCCGACAAAACGTAAGCGACCGGCTTTGACCAGACCAGAGGCGGCCCGCTCTATGGTACTGGTTGCTTTATCAAGCCGAAGTGCCACCTCTTTTAGCGTCAAATCAGGCTCCGCCGACAACAGAGCCAGTACCAGCTCCGGTGTCTTGGGTTTGGGTTCTACCCGCGTTTCTACCTGCGCATTTGACCATTCCAGCCTCGTCATCTGTATCTCTAGTGAGATAAGAGATTCGGTAGCACAGATAGGCCCGTTCATGGTGTCGAAACATGAACGGGTTAATAGATTGACATTATTTTCGGCAAGCTCGGGGGAACTGAGTGTACGTGAGCCAGGGTTTGCGTTGCGCGTTGAAGCAGGGCAGCAGCGATTATCCCGCCACCGTCCAGTTCATTTCAGGCTTGAGTGAACGCTGATCAACCACACAATGGTATTACCTGATTTAGTGATATACCGTTTTTCTAATTGGTAACGGTCTATCTCGTCATCGATTAACTGTCGTAACAGGTATAAATCCGAGTCCAAATCGTCTGGATGAGTAATGTCCTGAAAAGTAAGCTTAACGAATTCATCTTGGCTGTAACCGACCTGGGGCTATCGGTGTTTCAGTGGGTCATTACAATCCTTGCTACCGACTAGCTCCCCTCGAGCTAATCGGTAGCGTGGCTGTTGGGTATGGATGTATGATTAACAGTAGTAAATGAAGCTGTTTGGCAGATCAAATGAAATTATTAGCTACTTACGAAGATAAAGACGAAGCGGAAATTGCGCTGACTAAAATCAGTGGGGAAAAACGTTTGGCAAGCGAACGGGATAGTACCGTTGTTATTTACAATCTTTTTGGTGAACCTTCCTGGGGTAATTTTTACAAACTAGATATGTTCAGGCTAAAAGAATTACAAGCTATCGTTGAATTGCGGCGAAATGGTGCTGCATTTGATGAAGATCTGCACAAAGAGATAATCATGACGCTAAAGTATGTAGCCAATAACTATGGTATAACGATACCAAGTCATTGGCTTTAATTCAAATAAAAACAATAGCATCGTTAGCTTGATGATGAACATCTAGACGGGTATTAGACGATAGTCTGTTTTCATTAAAGTTAATATCGAATGGAAACCAAGCTGGATCGTTACTGATGGCTGACATACTTTTGCTTGAGTTTCCTTCTGCTCTCACCGACACTTCGACTAACCAAGCAATAACACTGTCATGATTAATTGTGATTGGCTTACGCAACTGATATAAACCCTGCTTTGGATTGGATAACAACTCCAAATTCATCAAGGTTCTAACAACAAATTGAATGCAACGCTTAATAGTCGATGTGTCGCCATAGTTTTCGGTGATACGTTGTTCTAACTGAGAGTATATAAATAACCCTTCATGTTTAGCCATTCTACCAATCTGCGATGTGACATTATAAAAAAATGGATACTTGGCCAGCATCATTCCCCAATGAATGGCAATATTCACCTCACTGTGCTCAATAAGCAGTCTACAAGCATCGTCATGAAATGCTTTGGGTACGGACTTTGATTCCGAATCCCAAATCCCAAAGAGCAGATTTCTGGTTTTGTCTTGGGCAACTTTACTGTCAAAGCTGGGGGCAAGTAATGCATCAATTCTATTTTTCAATGCTTGGCCGTGAACCCCATTTGCTGACCAGGATGCGGTTTGGACTAGCCAGTCCATCTCTAAATGCCGATTAAATCCAATAGCGGGTTTCATGACTCAATATTCCTTTTAAAAATTACAATTGAGTTTCCTTGTTGCAGACATTCAAATGCCGACATATCAAGATTGCATAAGTTAATATCAAGGTGGAAGGGGAAGAGCGCCTGATCATTCAAGGCATCATCAAGAGAAATACTCTCTTTGTTTGATGAAATGAGCAAAGCATCAAGCAGCCAGTTTGCCAGATGACTACTTATACTGACTCGTTGATTAACAATAGAATAACAGGCTGGGCTTATGTTTCGTTTTAATATGCCCAATTCCATCATGGTTCTTAATACGGCACTTAACGCTCTGCTGGTGGCTTCGGTTTCACCATAGAGCATACTCATGCGTCGAAAAGCTTGGGCATAAGTAAAAGTGTTATTTAGTCTTGATTGTCGACCAATAAAGCGAGCTACTTCGGCAAAGAATGGCTTTCTCGCAATTAACATGCCCCAATGAATAGGTAGGGAAAATGATTCAGCATCTTTATGTAATTCAATTCCTTTATCAAAGAAATTCTTTATATATTGATCGACGGGTTGGGTCCAAACTGATGTAAGCAAATTACGCGCTTTACGGCGGTTTTCTTTGGAGACAATATAGGCGCTTAAAAAGTTATCAAGGCTGTTATTTAGCTGAGCAGAGCTGGCCCCGTTTGCTACCCAACGAAGAGATTGTTCGAGCCACTCTTTTTCAACATGGCGACAGAAGCCTGGAGTTTTAACCATAATCTATTGTTTTCTATTCACAATGACAAAAGGAACTACGACCTCATGGAGGCTGATCCCGCCGTGTCCAACAATGACATCGCCTTTGCTTTTGAAGGCACTATTCGCGTTGGCAAGCAGCGGGTATGTTGCTTTAGGAAGCCCTAGTTCAGGACCGGGCCATGCTATCACAGATCCATGGCAGGCTTGAGCAGTACTGTCACGCAAGGCCGGATCGTGATAGATCCGTACTCGTTCGCCTCTGGTATCTGCTTTCACTCCCTCATTGATATATCCTATTCCCGTCGCTTCCTGGCTGCCATGATCTGAAGTAATGATAATTTCAAAGCCTTCGTCTAATAATTCGGCAATTCTTTCTTTGAAATTCCAGTCAGTTAGCCAACCATCCACGACCATATTTAAAGCAGACATCCCATTTTTTATGCCATGCATTTGCTCATCAATAAAGTTTATGACCAACCCGGCTACTTTAACATTTGGTGATGTTATTAAGTCTTGCCATGGGTCATTCGATAGCGACTCTATTTTTTTAGCATATTTTATTTCACGCTTGGCTAAACCTTTCTCTTGCCAATAATCAAGCCACAGCTGCTCCTCTTTACTGGTGGTCAGCAAAGAGTCTGCAAATGAAAAAGGCTTCTTGCCAGAGAATAAGGCTTGTCGTGATATGGATGTAATTGTGGGCACCCAAGCGAAACAGGCATGTTCTTCCAATGAAATATTGGCACACATCTGCAAGTGATTACGCAATAATGGCCACTGTCGAGCGCCCATGCCATCTAAAACCAGTAGACATACTTTGTTGCCACTATCCACGCGCCGTGATAACCAATCAGGGACTTTATGCAACATTGCCGGATAGCGAACCGTGGGGGTGGTTTGTAACTTTATAAAGTTTAAACGTAGCCATTCCTGAAATAGAAAATCCGCAGTGGTATTTAATCTCTTTATTTCTTCGGCCAGCGCAGCAACAGGCGGTTGTTTTTTGTTTTCATAAAACAATGCATTCATAATCCCGAGCGAGTGTGACTGCTCAAACCAGAATTCAGTATTGATACTTTCTAGTTCGCATTGTTCAAAGCAAGCCTTGGCATTTTTCAGTAAGAGACTTATCCGTTCGCGTTCAGTTATCTCCGGCTCTTTAGCAATGCCAAACCAAGCCCAATGTCCAGCGGGCAGGCCATCTGCTTTCACCGGCTTGATAATGCCTTCGGCGAATAAGTTGTCAATAAACACACGGATGTCACTATCAGCAAATGGCACAATAAGTTGTTCACTTGGCCATGAGGTATTTGCAATGGTGTTGAGTGATTCGCTCTGCAGATACATTTCCCATTGTTGCTGCAAGAAATCAAAAAAAGTACTTCTGTTCGGAACTAATGTATTAAAGTCCCAACATTTAAATTTTGGCGTAAGAGTGAGCAAATGAATAAGCCGATCTTCAATCTGCGTAGGCATCTCAATGCCAACATAGTGCTTTCTGATTAATAGCCTAACCAGATCGGTGTTAGTCTGGATCGTCTCGGGAGCTATGCGATAAATATGGCGAAGTAAGAAATCGAGACTGGACTGTTGACTCAGTTTCCCAGGCGTAAATAGTTTTATGGCATCCATGACCGACTGGAATAACGACGCTGGGAGCAATCTGAGTGCTGATAAATCAATGTCCTGAAAAAACTCAGACAAATGGAAGTCAATTTTCCTTGATTCGGCCTGAATGTCATAGGGGATAAATAGCTCTCCTTTCTGGTCTAGACGGATCACAAAGGAGTTTTTTCTGGCCAGTTTTCTCCATGCTTCATACGCTAGGCGAAGTGCGAGAGGATCTTCGTCATCAAATAAAATGGCATTTTTGGTTTGCAAGGCAGCCGATATTTTTGGCTCAAAGAGTAGTCCATCGGGATCGTTAACGATGTAAACAAACGAACCATCCAAGTTTACTTTTTGAATAACATCATCCTGCCAAGTCATATTCATCCTTTAATTTCAAAAGCGGCGTGCAGCATCATGTCCGGAATCGCGTTACGCTTTTTGTCCAGCTCCTGACGCCACAGTGCATATTCACTATCAAGTTGACGCAAACGGTATTGCCGAACCTCTGGTAATCCGACGCGCTCTATCGCGCGTTTTCGTGCGTTAAATGAGTATTCGCCTTTCTCATTCTGGTTATCTAAATCGATTTGAGTAGCTGCCAACATGCTCTCGAAAATCGCTTTGCCTTCCTGTTGCGCTGCCTGATGTAGCAGGGCATAGACTGACTGATGTTCAGCCGGTGCGGCGGCCAACTCTTGAGGCAAGATGTCGAACTCTTTACTACAGACCGCATCCCAGACTCGCTGCGACGCGGTAGCGTAATATTGACCATTCGGCTTGATATAGACCGGCATGTATTGGCAACGGCGCTCTTGACCTGCTACCAGGCGGATACTCCACAATGCCCAGTAACCATTGGCTCCTGCCGGTAACGACTTTACCCTGACACAGGGGATCGGTTGTGCTTCACTCCATACCGGTAATTGGCTACATAGCCCTCTGATCTTGGGGTTTTCCAATGTGAGATGGGTCAGCTCGGGTCGTTGCTGGGCCTCTTTCCCCATAAAGGTGACGCCACTCCATGCTGCGCCATCAGGCCAGATTAGGGTATGTCCACCTTCCTGATCCTCAATGAAATCCGCGGATTGCTGCATGCTGCGTTGCCAACGCAAGTAATTGGCAACCATGCTCTGTATCCAATAAGGCAGCGGGTGGTTCAGGGCTTGGCGATAGTCGTCGGCAGATAAGGGATCATCACCGCCAAACAGCGCGTCCTGCTGCCGCTTATCGACCGCTCCGTCTCTTAACGTAGCCAAAGCTTTGGCTAGCTCCTGATCCATTAATGCAGGATCCGTGATAGAGGCGATAAACAATTCATCAAACAGATGATTGGCGGCGGAGGAGTCCAATACATCGCTGGTCTTATCAACACCAAACTCATCCAGGATGATCTGCAACTTGGTCTCGAGAACTTCACGAACCCTATGCTCCACAGTATCTTCGAGCACGAAATTCAGGGCACGAACGATATGCCGTTGGCCGATACGATCGACGCGGCCAATACGCTGTTCCATGCGCATCGGGTTCCAGGGCATATCGTAATTCACAATCACATGGCAGAACTGCAGGTTGAGACCTTCGCCACCGGCATCGGTGGAGATCAGTATGCGGATGTCACCGGCAAAGGCGGCTTGCACTTTTTTGCGCTCTGCCAGATCCATGGAGCCGTTGAGGCAGACCACACTGATCCCCCGTTCAATAAAGAACTGGGCCAGCATCTCTTGGGTTGGCACAAACTCGGTAAACACCAACATCTTCAGATGTGGGTTACCCTCTTCTTGCTGAAGTCGGTATAACCAATCGAGCAGCGCTTCGGCTTTGGCATCATTTTCTGCATTGACGCACTGCTCCGCTAACGCCAGTAGGCGGCGAACCTCATTCTTCTCATTCTCCAGCGAGGCTTGGCATTGGGCTAATAACTCATCCAACTGGGCTTGACCATCCAGATCGGCCCACTCATCGGCAAAGGCCAGGGGCAACTCCTCTTCAACCCGCTTGTTTTCCAACACATTGAGTCGACGAGCAAGGGTGCGGGCGATGGCCGCACTGCTGGAGCTTACCAAGCGCTGCATCAGGATCATTAAAAAGCCAATGGCATTTTGCTGTTTGGCTTGCGCCTGGTTGTAACCTTCTTTGATGTACTCGGTGACCTCTTCGTAGAGATGGCGCTGCAAGGCATGCTGATCTTGCCACGCTACGGCAACCAGCTCGGTTTGTCGGGGGTTAAACAGCGGTTTGCCTTCGCCATCAATGGCGATCCGCTTTTCAGTGCGGACCACAAAGGGTTGCACCCGCTCTTGGGTCACAGAGCCGACATCTGGGAAGGCCTCGGTATCCAGCAGTGCCATCAGGCGATGGAACGCATCGCTTTTACCTTGATGAGGCGTAGCGGAAAGCAGCAACAGGTAGGGGGCGGCTTCGGCCAGTCCCTGGCCCAGCTTGTAGCGGGCGACCTGATCGGTACTACCGCCGAGTCGGTGGGCTTCATCAATCAAGATCAGATCCCATCCAGCGGCAAACAGATCATCAAACCGCAGCTTGTTGTATTCATTGAGCTGTTTGAGTGACCAGCCTTTTCGGCTTTCGATGGGCTTGATACTGTCAACCGGGCAGACCACCTGATCATGGCGCGACCAGATATTCTCCTGCTCATGTTGCGGTTTTTGCTCACCGGGCAGCAGCAGTTGAAATGACTCGTTAAAGTGGGTCTGCATTTCGCTGACCCACTGACTGACCAGTCCTTTTGGCGCACAGACCAGAATACGCTTGGCTAAGCCGCGCAACTTCAACTCGCGCATCACCAGCCCGGCTTCGATGGTTTTTCCCAGGCCAACTTCATCGGCAAACAGATAACGCACCTGTTTTTTACTCATCGCCTTGGTAAGCGCCTTGAGCTGATGCGGTAGCGGGATCACATTTGATTCGATCGGTGCTAACAACGTGTCTTCTTGCTGAGCATTGGCAATTTTGGCAGCGGTGGCCAAATAGCAGAATGCCTCAGCCGTCACCACAGGCTGTGCGGGCCGTGAGCTGAGATCGACAGCCGGTACCTTGAGCACCACATCTTGTTGCTGCAACCAGACGCGATAAAATTGCTGGCCCCAAAGGCCAGCAGTTTCAATCACTTTGGCATACTGTTGATGGGCCTGACTCCAGGCCCAGTCTCCTACCTGCCACATGACGGCTTACCACTCATCGTCGGCATCGACCTGGCTTAAGGTCACGGCCTGATCAAAGTACATCAGTAGCACAGGATCCTCTTCCAATACCTTGTTGGGCAATTTCTCGGCCACGGCGATCAAAGCGGCAAACTCCTGCTGTTCCCAGAGTTTCTTAAAGCCTACCCGCACTGCTTCAATACGGAACACCTTGAGCTTCTTTTTGGCGGCCTTGTACTCTTCAAACTCTTTAAGCAGCGATTTTTCACGTAATTTTTCCAAGTCACCTGCTTTATTGGGGTCAGGGACATACCAACGATCCTTAGCTTTAGCCACTAGGGCTGGATCATTTTTCGCCAAATTACGCAGCTCTTTCCAGTTAGTAGAAAGGTATGTGTGGATCTGCTCAGGCACTAAATCATTGCCATCGTAACAAAGGAAGTTTTGACTGAGCAGTTCACGCAGATCAAGAGGCGTCTCGTTTTTACTCCAGCCGCCCAACTGCTGCATAAACTGTGGGTTAATATCGGCAAAGGTCTGCGGCTTAGTTTTTAAAAGCTGACGGAGCCAATCGATAGCAGATGCTTCGTCTTTTACAAAAAGAGATGCTTGTATTAATTCTCCAGAAGTTAGCTTCTTTTTATCGTATTCAGCGACTTGTTCTGGTAGAAAAAACATACCATTACGCTCGATGAAGCGCTGTGCAAGCCCAAGTTGAAATTCTTGGCTGGATATAGGTACTGGATAGCCTCTACGTACATAATAAGCTACCATTTGGTCAAATAATATACGTGGATCTCGTTCCGGAATAAATAGCCATAATTTACCTTGTTGCTTAGTAACAGGCAAATAGTTTAGGTGGGTACGGACAAAATCCCAGACACCTTCTTCTGTTTGTGCTTCATTATTAAAACGTGCCTCAAAGCTGTCACTTGGTTTGTAGGCTGAAATAACTAGATCCTGCTTAACAGAAGTAGCATTAGTTACAGCATTGAAACTACCTTTCTTTTTGTCTAATGACGATACATTGGCAACAATAAACCCCGCTTCTGTTAGCAGGGCGGGATCGCACTTTGTTAATGAAATTTGAACAGGCAGATCGTCTGTGATCTAATCGCGTCTCCATGCAGGAGGCAC
>NZ_BAAGVN010000027.1:0-14327 GCF_054780855.1 Pseudaeromonas pectinilytica | reverse complement strand
CCATCTGGCGCTCCCGGTGGTGAACCTAAGAGATCAGATCACCAAACTGCGGGATAGTTCCCTGATTTGAGCAACAACGCCTTCACCACCCGGCAGAAGGCGTTCTGCACTTCATTAAAGGTCTGCCCGCGAAAGCTATTCACTGTGATCGCGAGATATTCCACATTGGAGGGGATCTTCGTCAGATCAATATAAATAACCTCATCATCTCCATCACCATCCCCTGTCAGGTTGTCACCACTGTGACGGATGGATCCGCATTTGGATTCCAGCTGGCGGAACCAGACCAGATCCAACATATCACCATTGAGGGCCAACATGGCACAGGAAGCATCCAGGTCGATACTGTCACTGCCACCAAATAACCCACCCAAAAACCCGCCTTTTTTCACCGGATCCCAACCCAATCCAACCTGCACAGACTTGAGTTGTCCCTTACTCTCTTTGGCCAGAGAAATAGTCTGGCGCTTTTGCAAACTGACCGACACGGTAAAGCCTCCTGCGTTATGTAAAGATAGAGTTCAATTAGTCCGCTTGACATTGCCACAACGCCCGGCGGCTGACAATTTGACTTGAACAGTTACAATATCAATAAATGATAATGACATGACCAGTTGTGTCAACCACATTTTCCGTCAAAGATGATAATTTGCGCACAACGCAGCTATTTATCAAGGGTGTTGTCGCTAGATTCACTATTTACCCTAGCTCTTGCCGCTTTATCAGTTTATGATAATGCAGTTTTTAATTAATCCCGAATGGAGCTATCGTGAAAAATTGCATTTGGTTTATGGGGGGGCTGTCTTCTCAGCGAGACATCCTGCTGGCCATTAAAGAAGCCAAGATCGATGATTTAACCGTTCTGGCATCACACCCACAAAACCGACCCGAGATCTTATCTGTCGCTGATTACTCTTTTGTGGAGCCCGAAGAGTCCTCGCTGTTGGAGTTCATGGCCAACATCATCGAGCGCTATGAAGTCGGCACCGTACATGTCGGACGCAACTGCAGCTGGTTTGAGCAACACCGCCCTGAGATCGAAGAAATGGGGGTTCGCCTAGTCACAGGCGCCCGTGACGTGGCCACCTTCGCGCTGGCCGACGACAAGGTGAAATTCGCCACGTTCATGGAGCAATCTGGTTTGCCGGTCGTACCCTCCCTACAGATCAATACCGTTGATGAGCTCAAAGCCGCTATAGCAGATAAGCCGTTTGGCGACGTGCCGATGTGTATCAAACCGGTAACAGGCATCTATGGCCAAGGGTTCTGGCGCCTCGATCCGAACGCCACCATGATGAAGGCCTTGGCTGACCCAGATTCTCGCCGTATCAATCCCAACCTGTATCTTCAGGCCATGCAGGGGACTGAGATCAAGCCCCAGGTGCTCATGCCGTACTTAGCCGGCCCGGAGTGCTCCGTGGATATGCTGCTCGAGCACGGCGAAGTCATTGCAGCAATTGGGCGCAAAAAGGAAGGCGCTCTGCAGCACATGGAAATTGAAAGTCCGGCCTTCAACCTTGCGCAGGCCTGCGCAATGAAAATGCGAGCCGATGGACTCATTAATGTTCAAACCCGGAATAACCAATTTGGCGAGCCCCTGCTGCTGGAGATCAACCTGCGTCCGTCAGGTGGGATCTGCTACTCACGCGCATGCGGTGTCAGCCTCCCGGTGCTGTTTGCCAAGCGCCAAACCGGCCAACTGACCAAAGGCCATGCAAAAAACAGCGCCGTGCGCTCCTTCCGCCGAGCCACCGTCCGTGTTGTCTCTGATGTTATTCACCTGCCGGAGTAACCCATGACGCAAGAACATGTCTCTATGCCCCACCGAGTTAGTTCCAAGGCCAAGCTCATCGCATACAGCGCCATGCTGTCCGTCGCCTTGGCGAGCTTGATCGGCCTGGACTATGTGTTGCCGGAAAAAACCAACGCCAATGTCACAGGCGTTGAGGTGAAGCGGGTAGACAAGGACGGTCCCATCAGCGCGGAGAATCCCGCAGACGGCCCGACCCATGACGCCTATTTCATTTACACCTCGCTGAGCGGTCCAGGTACCGAGCAGTCGGATCAGGTTCGTGTGTTCATCAATGAGGATACAGGCTGGCATTGGCCCCCGTATTTCAAATTCAACTCTGCAGATGTCCAAGCAAAGGCTCAAACGCTGTCCAAAAACAACGCCGAGGTCACCATTACCTCCTACGGCTGGCGCATCAACATACTCTCCATGTTCCCTAACGTGCTCGCTATCGAGGCATCCAAAGATGTGGTGGTACCGGTAAGCCTGATCCGTAGTGTCGCTCTGTTCATCTGGTTTCTGTTGATGGTGAAAGGGCTGCTGCTGTGTCGTCGTCTGCTCAAGCGGAGGGAAAGCCGTGTTTAAATACCACCTCTCCACCGGCACCTTGACCATCCAGCCCCATGCCGGCAATTGGAGTCCTGATGCCCTGTTTGAGATAGCGGAACGTCGGAATCCAAAGAGAGCCTTTCTGTTTGTCAGCAAGGCCTTGGGTCGCCACATTCCGGTAGCTCCCCGCACTATGAAGAATGCCTACCGAGATCTTGCACAACAGATCCCTGCAGGACTACCCGGGCCAGTCCTGTTTATAGGCATGGCCGAGACTGCGGTTGGCTTGGCTGCCGGCGTTCACCGGGAATATTGCCGTACCAGAAGCGATGCCGTACTCATCACTTCTACTCGGCACCCGGTTGATGGCAAGCTGATGTGCGAGTTCGTTGAGGCCCACAGCCATGCAACAGACCACCTCATCTATTGGCCGGAAGACCCCGAACTGGCCACCATGGCCCGCTATGCTCGTTCCCTAGTGCTGGTCGATGACGAGGCCACCACTGGTAACACGTTCGCCAACCTGCTAGGCGAACTGCCCAAGGCGGGACTGTCCCAGCTCCAGCACGTCTGCACGGTGACATTGACCGATTGGAGTGGTAACGCATTAGCTGGCAAGTCTCCTTTCCCTGTCACCCCCATTGCATTGATGACGGGGGAATGGAAGTGGGAACCAAAGCCCGAGGCAATACCTCCAGTGATGCCAGCAGTCAACGTGACAGCCCGCGGCACAGCCCCACTGTCACAACGGCAAGACTGGGGACGATTAGGGACTGGCTCCGGCTGTAAAGCGCCACCAACCGCTCGGCCTGCTCGCCTCGGCGAGCGGATCTTGGTGCTAGGCTCTGGCGAGTTTGTGTGGCCACCTTTTTTACTGGCCGAGCAGCTGGAGCAACAAGGCGGCGAAGTCAAATTTAGTGCCATCACTCGTTCACCGATTGCGGTGGGTATGGCCATCAGCAATGCTCTGAGCTTTTCCGACAACTACGGTCTGGGCATTCCCAACTTCGCCTACAACATTCACCCGGAGCAATACGACCGGATCATTGTCTGCGTGGAAACCCCCGCAGACAGTCTCGATCCGGCGCTTTGCCAATCCTTACGCAACGTCGAGGTGATAACTTATGCCTAATACCCCTCTCATCCTGGCCGATCTGGATGACACCCTGTTCCAGACAATGCGTAAGCTCGGGCCTGATGCGCCACCAGCTGACCAACTGGCAGTTGGTGCCTACGACCGGGAAATGAAGCCGCGGAGTTTCATGACCGCTCAACAGTCCATGCTGGTGAACTGGATGCTGGAACATGCTGAGCTTATCCCTGTGACCGCCCGCGGCACCGAAGAAATCAGCCGGGTGGCCATCAAGTTCAAGTCCTGGGCGGTAACCACCCATGGCGCGGTGATCCTCAAGCCCGATGGCACCCCGGATGAAGACTGGCAAGCCTTTATGCTGGCGCGGCTGGTCGGCTTTCATGACCGGATCCAACTCATCCAGGAAACCGCGACGGCCCTGTTCAGAGACAAGGGAATTGACGCCTGGGCCCGCATCAACTTCGAATACGGCAAGCCTATCTACTTGGTGATGAAACACCGGAGCAGCGCCAAGCTGGATGAGCTGTATTCTGCCGGGGCAGAGCTGGAAAGCCTCGTTGATACCGAGGGCTTTTACATCCACCGCAACAGCAACAACATCGCCTGGTTGCCCCATTGCGTGGAAAAAGGCCTCGCCGTTGAGTTCCTGCTGGCCAGGCTGAGCAAAGAACAGGGAGCCCGGCCGGTCATTGGCCTGGGAGACAGCCTGAGTGATCACCGATTCCTGAGACACTGCAGCTGGTGGGGTGTACCTCAGCAAAGCCAATTCGCAGGATTGATTGAATCCACCCTGGACCTATAAGGAGTCACGAATGCAAACACAACCGTTCTCTGGCTCCTACAAGGCTGGCAGCATTGAGTTTTTGTTGAAACCCTTGGTCATCCAAATGACCAGCGTGGAAGAGAAAGAGCGACTGATCCAGTCCGGGCAGCGGCACTATTCCGAAATGCTGAGCCAGGAGCCCGAGCCATCCCCTCGTCATCTGCAGCTGTTCCACTCTGCCCTTGAGCTGGGTGGCCAGCGCCTTGCGCTTGAGTCCGTCCAGCTGGCCAAGGCCATTCGCCAGCGGCTCGAGGGGCGGCCTATTGTGTTGGTCAGCCTTGTTCGCGCCGGGGTACCGCTCGGGGTCATTCTTCACCAAACCCTACAGGAACTAGGGGCAGAGTCCTACCACTATGGCATTAGCATCATTCGTGATCGCGGCATTGACCATGAGGCGCTGAGCATCATCGAATCTCGCCATGGTACCGAGGGGATCGTCTTTGTTGACGGCTGGACCGGCAAAGGAGCCATTACCGGCGAACTGAAACGCACTCTGGCAGGCCGCCCGGGTTACCCGGAGATGCCCCGACTGGTCGTTCTGGCCGACCCCTGCGGCTGCAGCTGGTTGAGCGCATCCGGAGATGACTGGCTGATCCCGTTCGGGATTCTCGGCGCCCCAGTATCCGGCTTGGTTTCCCGCTCCATCTGGACGGATACCGGCCTACATGGCTGTGTTCACTGCAATCACTTGGCTGAATATGAGTGCAGTGAGTATCTAGTCGATGTCATCGCCAATCACCGCCAGAAACTGGATCTTGATTCAATCCCGGCCTGTAGCTGGGAGGATGAGGACTCCTCGCCTCTGGCCTTGGAAAGCTCTCGGGTTATTGATGAGCTTGCTGACAAGTACGACATCAGAAACCGCAACCGGATCAAGCCGGGCATTGCCGAGGCTACCCGTGCGGTACTTCGCCGAGTGCCGGATCATGTGCTGGTGCGCTCCACCAACGACAACGATGTTACCCTGCTGGTTCACCTCGCTAAGGAACTGGGGATCGTCATCACCGAGGTCGGAGCGGCACTGGGGCCGTATCGTGCAGTTACCATCATCAAGAAGGTGTCCTAACTATGCAGAACCTCTCTCCCTTCGCACTTGGAGCTACCTTGTATATGCCTGCAACCCGGGACGACCTGGTTGATGCTGTGTTGTTCAATAAAATCGAAGGACTGCGCTCTTTGGTGATTTGTCTCGAAGATGCCGTCGCGGAGAAAGATGTTCAGCAGGCCAGACAGAATCTGGCATCCATCGTGTCGACCATGAACCAAGTCGGTGCAGTTGACGGCGGCCCCTTGGTGTTTATTCGTCCCCGCGATGTGGGTATGGCTGCAGAGCTGGTAGATACACTGGATCTGCGTCTTGTTGTCGGATTTGTGCTGCCGAAATTCAATCTGGAAAATATGGCCCAGTGGCAGGCAGCCATTGGTCATACTCATCTGCGCTGGATGCCCACTCTGGAGACGGCTGATGTGTTTGACGCCCTCGCCATGCGGGAACTGGCCGAGGCGTTGGATACCGACGCCCTTCGGGAGAAAATCCTGGCTCTGCGGATCGGCGGGAATGACCTGATGAACGTACTGGGGATCCGGCGCTCACGAACCGAGACCCTTTACGAAGGCCCGCTCGGGTATGTGTTCAAAATGTTGGTCAGCACCTTCGCCTCTCGCGGGTTTGCTCTCACTGCCCCGGTTTGCGAGGTAATCGACACCCCTGGATTGCTGGAGCGTGAACTCCTTCAAGATGTCGCTCATGGGCTGGTCGGCAAGACAGCTATCCACCCCAGTCAAATAGCCGTCATCCACCGGGCTTTGTCCATCGAAACAGCAGAGTACCAGGACGCCCTACGGATCCTGAACTCCGAGCAGGCTGTGTTCAAAAATAACGGTGCCATGTGCGAGCCAACCACACATCGTCGCTGGGCATCCAACATATTGACCCGAGCTCGGATCTATGGTGTTAGTCCGACAATTAACCGCATAGATGCCAAATCTGCGGCTCACTCCTAACTAATCAACGGGAATTATTGAGAATGGGTTTTCGCTTTAGACGCAGTATCAGCTTGATCCCCGGAGTCAGGATCAACCTTAGCAATGGAGGCCCCAGCCTCTCGCTTGGACCTAGAGGGGCAAGCGTATCAATTGGCCGGAGCGGAGCGTATGCCAACCTAGGACTTCCTGGTACCGGCCTCAGCTATCGCACCCGTATTGGTGGAGGGATCGCCCAACGAGGTAATCCTCCCCCCGCGCCGTCAGCAAACGATGTGGCCGAGCTTGAGCGCCAAGCTGCCGTCATCAACGGCGACATGGAGTGGATCCTAGGTATCCACACAGAAACCCCCAACCCGGCCCATGGACGGACAATGTGCTCGCTGCTTGACGCCTACTTGGCACATCACACTGCGGCATTCTCTCTGCCTGCGCCAGTCAGACCGCAAAAGCCCACGGACTTGCTGATACCCGAACGCCCCGTACAGAGCAAGCCAGGGCTCTTGTCAGGGCTGTTCTGTAATGAGCAGCAACGGGAGGCGAACTATCAGGCCCAACTACAAGCCTGGGAGGTCGAGGTGAAGCAGGTGGAGCAGGCCAACCAGCTACGCCTGCAGCAATACCAGCAAGCTCGGGTTGCATGGGCAGAGCAGTATGCCCAATGGCAGTCCGATGCTACCGCCCATGCAGCTAAACAAGCCGTCTCGGTCGATGAGCTCAGGCAGCGCTTTGCCACCGATCTGGCCTTCTTTGAGCAGGTGCTTTCGGTTGACCTGTCCCAGCTGGAATGGCCACGAGAGACCACGTTCACCTTTGAGGTGGATCCGCAGGCCTCTCTCGTCAAATTGGATATTGACCTGCCCGAGATAGAGGACATCCCGCCACAAACCGCCAAACTCAACGCCAGCCAAACAAATCTGGTGGTGAAAGATAAGTCAGATAAGCAACTGCGCTTGGAGTATGCTCGGCACGTTCATGGATGCCTGTTGAGAATCATGGGCGAAGTGTTCGCAACGCTGCCATTGCAATCCGTGTCCATCGCCGGCTTCACTCAACGCCTGAGCCCCGCATCTGGACAGATTGAAGACGACTATATCCTGCAATGCACCGCTAGTCGGGCCCAGTTCGAGCAACTGAACTTCCAGGCTCTGGATCTGGTGGACCCGGTTGCGGCCTTGGAGCGATTCGAGTTGCACCGCAACATGACCAGCACTGGAATTTTCAAATCGTTAAAGGTGTCCTGATGAAGCTATCTATCAACTCTGAGCTTAAACGTCTGAGCCCCACCAACTTTTGGCATATCCTAGCCACAGGCCTTGGGTCCGGGCTATCACCCAAGGCCCCGGGGACGGCTGGCTCCCTCGCCGCAGTGCCGTTCTGCTACTTGTTGGGCTTAGCCAGCCTGCCGCTAAAGACCGCAATCATTGTTGTGGCATTCGCCATTGGCGTTTACGCCTGCCAGAAGGCCACTGACGCCATAGGGATAGACGATCATGGTGGAATTGTCTGGGACGAGTTTGTGGGGATGTTCATCACGGTCGCCTGCTTGCCCAATACCCTCGCTTGGCTCATCGCTGGCTTCGTCGTCTTTCGGATTTTTGATATATGGAAGCCATGGCCGATCGGCCCCATTGATGCCAAATTGAAGGGAGGGCTCGGCATCATGTTGGATGACGTGATTGCCGGCGTGTTCGCGCTTGTCGTTCTGAAACTAATTGAAGTCACTTTTTTCTGAAAAAATAATGACCACATCAAAGACCACGAAGAAGTTCGAAATAATCTCAGGTAAGCAGAAGCGACTGTTTAGCCTGATCCTGCTGCTGGATGCTGGGCGTGATCGTTCCGCTGAAGGTCTGGCTCGGGCCTTAACCTGTTCCAGTCCGACCTTTCACCGGCTCCTAGCCGAGCTGCGCACCAACTACGACATGGTTGTGACCTATAACCAGGACCAAAACCAGTACGAGATCACATCTTACGGTTGTGTTCCTGATAGCGTGATTCGCGCCATAGGCACCATCTTGGCTGGAGAGAAGGAGCTGGCTGAAGCATTGGACCCGACGGCTATTCGTCACTACTCTGACGGACACGCGGTTCACCTTGATGAGGCGACTATCCAAGCTATTGATGATATTTCGGAACAAAGCCCACATCGTTTGCTGTCACGCAGGGAAATAATTGCTGGGGCTATCGACATCCTTAATAGCGCTATTGGCATCACTCGCAAGAAGTGACAAAAGATCCCGCAGGAGCCTTTGCCGTTATCAAGACCGATCCAACTAACAACTCAAGAATGGCCGACAATAGCTCGGCCATTCTTTTACCTCGCCCTTTACGCCCCGCCAATAAGCCGATAATCTAGCCTGAGCACTAGGTACCAGCCTTCGGGCCGGTGCAGTCACTCGCTGACGGTACCCACTTCAACTCGATACGCTGCCGGCTCTCGGCACTCTTTGCCTCTCAATCTGCATTAGGCCTCTTTGGCTATTTCCGCATATCCGCCATTTGCTGGTGGCTATGCGGAAACAGCCTATGGCTGTCTCACTGCGAACTGGTCTGCAAAACGCAGCTTCGTGACCAATACCAACCCGGGCTTTCGCCCACCACTGAAGAGATACCTATGGAACTCAATAACAGTAAAACCAGCAACCGGATCGGCCAATGGTCTGTCACCAACATCATGGATGTCAGCATGCCCGAACTCTGTGGCGATTATGAGTCAGCTCTGGACGTTCCCGAGTGGGCTTGGGTGAAAGATCACGCATCGTTCACCCATATCGAAACGGACGAGGACAGTAGCGTTTACGAATTTATTGTGAATGTGGCAACGCTCGATCCTTGCAACACCGGGTTCCCTTTCGAGGCACCGGAAAAACTCCAGCCAGTTATCGAATTGGCCATCCAAAACGGAGTGGGTTACATCCTCTTTTACAACGATTGAGGCTACCCATCCTTTCACGTCGGGGCTGTTTAGCCCCATTACAAAACAGGCCAATCCGGCCAACCCCAACCCGCCTATTAGGCAAAGGAGCTCATTATGTTCGGAAATACAGAACTCAAGCTGAAACAAGGGAAGCGAACCATCAATGTAAGCATTGGCTGGGATGCAGACGAAGACCGCGATACTTGGGAGCTGGCTGGCTGGATTTCAATACAACCGTCAACACCAACGTCAAAGCCTGATAACTACGAACTCCGGCACCTAGAAAGTGCCAGCATTGAGGGAATTTACACGTTACTCCAGGAACAAGGTTTTTTGTCTTGGAAAAATAAACTCCCTGCTCCCACTGTCCCATGGTGGAGCCGTGCAAACTCACCAGCGGACCCAGGAAAAGCTATTGATTGGGTCTGCAACAGAGCGGGATTGTGCAAAACCCATGCATTAACATTCCGCAAAATTGTGGAGTTCATAAAGAAAACCGAGAGACCAAAGATGACTGCGCGAGATCATTACTTTGGTTACTAATCGGCCTGTCGGCCAACACCAACCAGCCCTTATAGGGCAACAATAAACTGGAGCTTCACATGACCGAAGTTAATTGCATGACAGCCACCAACCTGGCTACAGGCGAACAAGCTACATTCTCGCACCAGGATCCGCGTATGGCTTTTTCATACATCTATGCGCAGGCAACAAATCAACTGACCCATTGGGCTTGCATGAGTGATGGTGCAAAGCTCGACTTCATCGCCGACCGTGTTCGGATCGGTGAACGAAGCTGGGGGTTCGGTGACTGGGCTATCCCCTTCTTTGATGAGAACACCCAAAAAGGTATCTATCTGGAAACGGGAGGGCAAAAATGCCCTCGCTGCCAGTCGATGCAGATCGAGGGTGGCAAAGTTGAGATCGGCAGTAAAAAAGCAACACAAAAGGTCTGGTGCAACGATTGTGATGCTACCTGGACTGACTACCACACCATGTCCAATGTTGAAATTGGTTAACGGTAAATGACAAAGGCCCCGTAATAATTACGGGGCTTTTTTTTGGCTATGTCCCAGTTACGTGTTGCATGGGGCGCCCCAGCGCCTCATGCAAACAACATGGAATATCCACTTCCCGTCCATAGCGCTCCAGCATCCTCCGCCAACCCAAATAATTCCTCAGATAGTGCGTCGCTACCCCGTGGAATCGGCTCATCCACTCTTTCAGCCGCTTGTGGTACCCGTTTACATGCTGGATGTGATACGCACCCACGACTCGTTCCCCTTGTCGGTTGTGCACCACTTGATGCGTTATTCCTTCCCGCCGACTGAAACTTGCATACACCCCCGCGCCATCGCTGCAGAGCACTGCATCCGGCGCGATGAGCGGCTTCAGCGCCCTCTGGACGGTCTTGGCATCCAGTCGCTCCAACTGAAAATCTGCCAGATGGCCCGCTCTGTCCTGCACCACCATCACCGGGATGTAATCCGGCCCGGTCCCTCTGGTTCGCCCCTTACCACCTCGCCGACGGGCCGGACGGGGTAATCCTCGTTGTCCTTTGAACGACTCAAGGAAGAAGGTTTCATCGACCTCGACAATCCCCTCTTCCCGTGTTGCCTGATGGGCAGCCATGGCTTTCAGGAAACGATGACGCCACAAGAAAGCGGTGTTCTTGGCGACCCCACAACGAGCGGCCGCCTGTCGGACGGTGAGTCCCTCAATGAGAGCTTGAGCGTACTCCTCCCAGCAGTCAGCCTTACGCAATCTGGCCATGGGCGTCTTGGTCAGAACTGAACTGGTGCGCTGGCACTGCTTGCAGCGATAGCGGCGTAATCCTCGGCTCCACCCCCAGGGTGCTAATTGAGCGGCCTCAGCCTGACAATGGGGACAACAGCGGCAATCCGGTAAATGAGTGGCCAGCGAAGTGACGGGATGAGGGGTGGAGAGTTCATGGTGTGCGAGACGACGTTGGCGCAAGGTGAGCTGAGGGAAGAGAGACAGTAGATGTTGAAAGGCTTGGGTATCCATGATTGAGGCCCTCTGGGTGATGACCTACTTCAAGATTAGCCTTCCAACACGTAACTGGGACATAGCCTTTTTTTTGAGTGATTATTTGTTCTTGGGTTTACCGTTGAGGCATCAGCAACTGTTGGTTGGTGAACAGACTGCTGGAGATCTGAACTGCCAAGTGATCTATATCCCGCCCCGTATCAACACCTGCTAACGCCTCCTTGGTCAGAGGGTTCCTACATGGCCTCTAAAAAGGCCATTCTGCGAATCTCGAGTCAATACACACCTCTTGGCATGAGGTTATCGTTAAACGCGCTCTAATGCCGTATTTTGGGCGTTTGCTTACGAGATCGGAACTGGATCCAGGTGTGGATCTTTTGGATCTAGTGGTAACCCTAAAAGAGCGCACCTCTTATTATAATTGATTTTGTGATCTTGATTGAAAAGATGATCTAAGGATCAAAGATCTCTTTAGATAGAGAGATCATCAAAGATTATAGGATCAAGAGATAAGAGAACGTGAAGCACAACTCACTGAAATATAAGTTAAAATCCATGCCTATGCAATATGCCGTCATCTGCTATGCAATATGCCGTCATTCGTTATCCAATACGTTGTCATCGGTTATGCAATATGCCGTCATCTGCTATGCAATATGCCGTCATTCGTTATCCAATATGCCGTCATTTGCTATCGCATATGCTGTCATTTACTATGCAATACACCGTCATTTGCTATCGCATATGCAAACACTGATTTTCCATAGCATTTGCACAGCATGCGCACATGGTATCAACAGGTTATCAACAGGTGGCTTTGTGTCAGAAAACAACACTATCATACTGATTGCGCAGGATTATTTGCGCAGGATAAGCATGGATGAGTCCTTAATCCCTACAATGACGCAGGCGATTATGCCTCATATTAATCCACAGGCCGTTGATGTTGTTGAACGCTTGATTAGTAGCTCACCAAGTCTATCACCGAAAGCAGCTATTGAGGCTCTCAGAAAAACAAACATTGAGATCCTTATTGATCCATCCAATTCGGATACTCACTCACAAGACCACTCCACCACAAAACCCAATAAAAACAGTGCGCGTAGCGATAGCGTGTACTTACAAGGGGGGGTGGAAGGTGAGTTGATTCTTGGTCGTAAGCATGAAATAGGAAATGTAACCTTTCCGGTTGACGATGAGGATGATACTCCTTCCCCTATTGCGAACATGGCACTCTATAGCCATATGCCACCAAAAAATATCGATTTGCACCCGGACTTCATTTTGAAGACTGGGCTATTCCGTGTTTTACCGCCGGTAAAGCAACACCCGAGTCTCGATGAAATGCAGATCTACGAACTGGCCAAGCCGTTGGCCAACGGATACCGATACATGACTCTGCGTGGACAGGTTTTGAATACCAGCATGGATCTGCAAATCTATCTCTGTTTGGCCCATTGGTTTGGCCGGATGACAAAAGAACAGTTCGATACTGCAATTAAAGTCCCCAAGGTGCTTACTCTTGATGAATTTTTCTCACCCCTACCGGAAGAAGCTAGGCCATCAGAATACTATGTAGAGGAGAGTCTTTTGGATTCCCTAGCCCGATTAAAATCGGTCACAATGCTGTTTTACCCGAGCTTGGACGAAACGGATAGAAAGAGACAGGCAATGGTTGCAAACCTATCGGGTACATTGCACCTTCCTGGGAACGGAACAATAGAGATCTCCCCGACACCGGAGCTCAGGAGCGTGTATCACAGTAACAAGCTCAATGCTCTTAACCGCGCATCAGTCGCTTACCTTCCCAGTCAAATGGCAAAGCTGCTGGGTTTGTGGCTAGCATCCAGAACAGGATATACCGAGGACTGGACAAGAATTAATGTAGTGATAACTGCCAAGCAACTGCTGATGGAGATCCACCCGAAGGAGCGCTATTGCCATAATGAGCTTCGTCTCCTCGAGCAGGCCCTGAACGAACTAACGCAAGCTAGGTTGGTCCGGTATAGCGTGGAATTTGTTGGATCTAAAGTTCTTGATGACACTGGCAAACCGTCAACATTGACCATGGCTAGCAAGTTAACATTCTTTGGTCATCGCTTTGGAAATAAGCAGGTATTCAGAATTGGTGATGGAACAATCTCTGACTGTGACCAAAACCCCCAATTTCGAACCAAGCCTCGTGGTAGTCAGGTTAAAACAGAAGCGGGTAAACTCCTGGCGGACATATCCTTTGCGTCGTTGTCGGGTCCGAATGTGTCCGAAGAAAAAATTCAGGTGTGGCGGACTCAATTTGAGAACAAACTCCTGAAAACAATAACGCTATTATCTAAGGCTTTTGATGAATCACCATTGGCTGCGCGTAAGATGCTCGCAGGTGTAAGCTCCAGCAAAGTTGAAAGCATGCAACGTGTTCTGGAACTTCTTGGTCGAGATGATGATGCGGGGATGATACGAGAGATCATCCGGGCTAATCCGAGGAAGGTTGAACAAAGTGAATTGGAAAGTCTGATCCGGAGCATTCCCACTCGTCGACGTAATGAAACAGCGTCCGCATGGTACAAAGCCAATCAGCTATTGATCTCTACCATCAAGTCATCACTGGCCGAGTCATCGAACGCATTGCAGGAGTTATCAAGCATCGATAGCCGAGTTGTTCATGGTCGCTTGATCACTCCCCTTCTCTATGCACAGAAGACCAAAGAGGCTGAGTTTTTTAAAGGTCTTTTTGACGCAGGAAGACAAAGTGCAGAAGAAAACCTGATTACAGAGCGAAACCTCAAACGACGATCTGTTGATTGATCATTGACTGTAAGCGCCGCTAAATCGGCCTNGCTTTGGCTGTCTCCAGCAACGAGTAGCAGGTCGCGCTGGCCTTGGCGCCTTGCGCGCTGTCGGCGAACAACCAGGCCTTGCGCCCCACGGCGAACGGGCGGATTGCGTTCTCCGCCAGGATATTGCTGATGTGCAGATCTCCCCGCACGCAGTAACCCACCAGATGGGGCCATTGCCCCAGCGTGTATTCCATCGCCTTTCTCGTCAGCGAGCCTTTCATCACCTTGCCGACGTTATTATCCAGCCAGGTTTTGAACTCCGCCAACAGCGGCATGCTACGCGTCTGCCGTGCCTGATAGCGCTCGGCATCACTGCGCTCCTT